>CAJWOS010000016.1 GCA_913044235.1 uncultured Pseudomonadota bacterium | reverse complement strand
CCCGCATCGGCGGGCGCACCATCGCGATTTACCTGGTCACAACCGCTGTCGCGATCAGCATCGGGCTGCTGTTCGCCAACATCACCCAGCCCGGCACCTGGCTTTCGCCCGAGCTGCGCGACACGCTCGCCGCCGCACGAGCAGACGTGGCCGCCACCAAGATGGGCAAAGCTGTGGCTCCCGACGTGTGGTCCACCCTGTTGAACATCGTCCCGAAGAACCCCTTTCGAGCCCTCGCAGACGGCAACATGTTGCAGGTGGTGTGCACCGCACTCGCCATCGGCGTCGCCCTCACCCTGGTCCCGAGAGACAAAGCAGAGCCGGTCATCCGAGCCGCAGACGGCCTCACCGACACCATCATCAAGCTGGTGCAGGCGATCATGCTCACCGCTCCGCTCGCGGTGTTCTGTCTGATTGCACGAGTGATGGCCACGATGGGACTCGAAGTGCTCGGCGCACTGGCCATCTACAGCCTCACGGTAGTGGCAGGCCTCGCGATCATGACCTTCCTGGTCTATCCGGCTGTTCTTTGGGCTTTCGCCCGAGTGTCTCCGAGGAGATTCTTCGCGGCCATCGCGCCCGCACAACTGCTGGCATTTTCTTCGTCGTCGTCCTCGGCCACCCTCCCGGTCACCATGAAGTGCATGGAAGATAGCATGGGCGCGAGCGAAGAAGTCACCAGCTTTGTGGTCCCGCTCGGTGCCACCATCAACATGGACGGTACTGCGCTGTACCAGGGGGTCGCGGCGCTGTTCATCGCACAACTCTACGGCATCGACCTCTCGCTCGGCGACCAGCTCACCATCGTGCTCACGGCCACACTTGCGAGCGTGGGCACGGCTGGTGTTCCCGGCGTGGGACTCATCATGCTCGTGATTGTGTTGCAGGCAGTCGGCATCGACGACAACACGATGAAGGGTGGCCTCGCCATCATCTTCGGTGTCGACCGAATCCTCGACATGTGCCGCACCACCACAAATGTGACCGGTGACTGCATGGTCACAGCAGTGGTGGCCCATGCCGAGGGCGAGCTGGCCACCCCAGAGGCGGTTGCCGACCGGCTTGCTCAACAGGCGGCCGCAGGCCTCGACGAACATCCGCCCAACCCGGCGGCCTGAGCACTCTAAGCGACTATCCTCCGTGGATTGTCTGCCCGATTGGTGGGTATCGGCAACCAACCGGGATACGTTGGCAACTTGCCGACGCCAGGCAGGCAAATGAATCAGATTCAGTCAATGGGTCTCGCCCCGAACGCACCACGGGTTGGAACGCGAAATGTACATCCTCGAAGTCATACTTATCTTCGCTGCAGGAGCCGCTGGAGCGGCACTGTTCGGCAGGGTTCTCTGGGAACATCGTCTCAAGCACATCTGGCCGAAGCGCCATGAAGTCAAGGTCATCAATCCGAGCGGCTTCCTCCCTGCTGTCGCGGAAGTCGTTCTCCAGACCCGCGTCATCGCCAACCGTCCAGTCGTTGGCATCATGCACCTGCTCGTGTTCTACGGGTTCGTCAGCTTCGGCGCCAAGAGTGCGACCCATACCCTCAACGGAATCCTCGGGCTGGAACACCCCATCCCCCTGGGGCCGCTTGACCTATTGATCGACGTCTTCAGTGTGCTGGTGCTCTCCAGCGTCATCGCGCTCGCCATCCGTCGCTACACCGTGATGCGCAACCAGCTCACGCACATGCTTGAGTCGGGAATCGTTCTCGCCTTGATCGGCACCCTAATGCTCACCTACATCGCCGAGCGCCCCTGGGGCCTCGACCTTGGCTTGGTGGGCCCCGCGGCGAAGGTGAACTGGTGGGTACACTACCTGATCCTCTGCTTCTTCCCTTCCCTGATCGCCTACGGCAAGCACCTGCATCTCATCATGGGTCCGGTCAACGTGGTGCTTCGCAACATCACGGAGCTGCCGTCTGACCGCTTCGTCGCCGGCGGCGACCTCGACATGGGTGACGAAGACGCCACTGAGGAGGACTTCGAAAAGGAGCTTGCCCGCGTGGGCATGCCCAATGGTGTGCTGGACTTCACGTTCCACACGCTGTTCGACACCACGGCCTGCATCGAGTGCGGCCGGTGCAACGATGCCTGTCCCTCGGCCGAGGCCGGGCTCAAGCCACGCGACCACTTCGTGCTGGCGTTTCGGCAGGCCAGCACCACAAAGGAAGAGCTCCTCGAGCTGGCTCCGCCCGACATCGTGGCCACCTGCACGCAGTGCCGTGCCTGCGACACGGTCTGTCCGGTAGGCAACCGTCCGTCGAAGTCCGGGCTCGAGCTCCGTGGTCGGCTCACCGCCGAAGGCGAATACCCCCCGCGAGGACTCAAAGAGGGCGGCGTCAACCCCGTCACGGCCACCGGCAACATCTTTGCAGCCGACCCAGACGACCGGAACACCTTCATCGAAGAAAACAACATTCCGTTCTTCGACTCCGAAGAGCACGAAGTGCTGTTTGTGCTCGGCTGTCAGGGGAGCCACTCTCCTGAAGCCCGCCCCGTAGTGGTTGCCACCGCTCGGCTGCTCGAAGCAGCCGGCATCAAGTACGGTGTGCTTGAAGAGGAAAACTGCTGGGGTGAGGGTGTGCTCCACGGGGGCGGCATCATGGAAGACTGGCCCTTCTACAAGATGGAGCGGGTCGAAGAGCTGTCGGGTGCCCTCGACGAAAAGCATGACCGAACCATCCTCACGATCTGTCCACACTGCCGCGACAACATCGGGGTGCAGCTCTCGCAAGCCGCTGAGGCGATGGAGTCGGAACGATTCGCCAACGTCGTGAGTCATGTGAGCTACCTGCTGGATCTGACCAAGAGCGGGAAGCTGGCCATCACGCCCAAGGCCGACGAGATGGCCGTGCACCACCCCTGCAAGACCATCCACAATGATGAAGCCCCCGCATTCGACGAGCTGCTGAAGATTGCTGGAATCGACGGCAAGACGGCCGGTAACAGCCCCGACATCCCCCGCTGCTGTGGTGGTGGCGGTGGCGGCTTCTTGTGGGACAGCCCCGCCAAGGTGAACAAGAACCGCTTCACCCAGATCATGGCGGAGACCCAGAAAAAGACCGTTGTGACCGGATGTCCTGGGTGCCACCGGATGCTCAACGTGGTGAAGGACGAAGACGCCAAGCTCGAAGACATCGCCACCGTGCTGCACGACCGGCTTCAGGCGAAGTGAACCTGACCGGTCTGCTCGGAATGGATCCCCCGAAGCCCACCGCCCTGTGCGGTGGGCTTTTTCATGTGCACACCCCTTCGGAGTCCCCATGGCCCGCAAGCCCAAGATTCCTCGTACACCTGCGCTTCGGGCCCTCGACCATACGAAGGTGCCCTACACGATTCACCCGTACGAATACGTCGAACGCGGAGGCACTGCGGCATCCTCGGCCGCGCTCGGCGTCGACGAACACCGCGTCGTAAAGACCCTGATCTTCGAGACCGACTCGAAAAAGCCGATCATCGTCTGCCAACACGGCGACCGGTCTGTGAGCGCAAAAAACCTCGCCCGCATCGTGGGCTGCAAGTCCACGCGACCTTGCGACCCCTCGGTGGCCCAGCGACACTCTGGCTACAAGGTCGGTGGCACCTCGCCGTTTGGCACCCGCAAGCCCATGCCGATCTATGTGGAAGAGAGCATCCTTGCGCTGGACCACATCTACATCAACGGAGGGGGGCGAGGACTGCTGGTGAAGCTCTCACCCGCGGTACTGATGGCCCTTCCAAACGCAACGGCCGCGCGCATCACAGCGTGAGCGCACGGCCGATTTGTCCACCGCTCCACTGAGGATGGTGGCCGACGGGCGCAAGAGGCGCCCACGGGTGGTCAGCCCGAGTAGGGCATCGCGGAGTGGTGGAGGTTGATCCGTACGTTGCCGGCATCGTCCAGCATGTATCCGAAGGAGTATTCCACCTTCACTTCATCCCCTTCAGGCGTGGTGAAGAAGTAGTTGCCCATGGCGGTCGCGGTGGCGCCGTAGCAAATGATGTCGACGTTTTCGAAGCGCACCGCGGTCCAGCCCTTAATGGCGAAGCCCTTGTCTTCAGGGCACTCGTTGTTCGAAGCCACAAAGTAGGAAAGCGCGCCCGCAAAGGTCGACCGAAACTGAATCTCAGCGGCCAACGTCGGCTTGAAGAGGACGGGGCTCAGTCCATACGCGTAGAGTGTTTCGATGTGGTCAGTGGCCGTTTGGACAAAGTCACCACCATCGGTGTGTGCCTTGGCAATCCGAACGATCCCAGCACCCCAGGCATCCTGGGCTGCGAGCACTTGGTCACGGGTCATGTTGCTCATCGTTTTACTCCTGCGAACCCATCATTTGTTCGGGCCCATTTTCAGTGCGGATTCGACCTATCAGAAGGACAGCGTTGACTGCAACCGACGCTTCAGGACAGACCGTTTCCGCAGTCGGCTTACCCGAAAATTCTACCGGAGCCGAACGCTGTTTCCGGGAAATACACTCGCTGCAACCGGCACGCAAACATCCACCCTCGCAAGCCCCGAAGCGATCCGTGCCGGTGGCGCTCAGGGTGCGGCCTCGGGATGGCGAAGCGCATCGGACGGACCAGCTTCATGAGACAAGGACTCATTCGACGCATCGGACGGTCCCAACAAGGCGTCGGTCACCATCGGTCCGGTCACGACCGCGACCACGAACGCTGCGACTCCCACCAGGCCGAGAAAAATGAACTGGCGACCCGACATGGCAGCCTCCCGAATCACGAAGCACTTCCGATGTAGTCCGTTTGTCCCAGAAACTCACCGCGTGTGGTGCATCCTCCGTCACCACAGATAGGCGCCCCCAGAACCTGTATTGCATCCACGCACCGCACCCGAACGAGCTTCATGAGCGCCTACGAACCCACGTCACCCAATCCTCAGCCCGAAGATGCAGCACGCATCCTGCTCCACGCCATTGGTAAGGGCAGCGAAGAGAACAGTTTCTTGCCCATCTTGGCAGGATTCCGCTCCGTGTTTGCGCAGCTCGGCATTCATGCAGATCGCATCCAGCTTCCCATGACCCGCCAAGGAGGGTTTCGGCATCCGACCCTCAGCATCGTGGTGCTGACCTGGTGTCACGACCGCGAATACGACGAGAGCTTCTCGGTTGGACATGGCGACCGGGTCACCGAAGATGCACCCCCTCGGTCGATTTACAGCTACATCCTGCAGAAGGATCTCCAGCACCTACGCATCGACCTCACCCAGGCCCCAGCCCCCTTCGACTTTCCCCTCCTGGTTGAGCTGCGAAACCGCGGCTATCGCGACTATGTGGTCACTCAACTTCCGCTGCCATCCGGCCGCGTACAGATGCTCAGTCTCGCCACCCTACAGTCGTTTCCGGCCAACGTGATCGAACGACTGAATGCCATCCGAGCCACCCTCGGTCTCAGCGTCTACGCCGCATACCGTACCTCGCAAGCCATCCGACTGGCCGCTGCATACATCGGGCCACACTCCGGCAGGCGCGTCCTCGCGGGCGAAATCCGCCGCGGCAGCACGCGTCGGCTCACCGCCGGCATCATGTTCTGTGACATCCAAGGATTCACGGCGATGTCGATGCACACCCCACCGGAGACGGTGGTTCATACCGTCAATCAGATCTTCGAAATGATCGAGGTCGAAGCATCGCGTCGGCAAGGCGAGATTCTCAAGTTCATCGGCGATGCCGTCTTGATCATCTTCCCCGCCGAGCGATGCACCCCTTCTGAAGTGGCCCAAGCCATCGTGGAAACCACACGACACTGCCTTGACCGCCTCGCCGAGCTGGATGGCGCGCTCGGACTTCGAACCGGTGCCACCATTGGGGAAGTGGTCCAAGGAAACGTGGGCACCCCGGAGCGGCTCGACTTCACGGTGATGGGCTCCGCCGTGAACCTTGCGAGCCGACTCGAGAGTCTGTGCCGGCCACTCGAAGCCGACGCCCTGTTCTGCAAGAAGATCGCGGCGCTCGTCCCGAACCTCCAACCTTTCGGCACCCACCAGCTCAAGGGGTTTACCGATCCAGTCGAGGTGTTCGGACTGCCCAAACCATCAGCCGTCGCGGCGACGCCGTAGTCCCACGGCCAGACCGCCCAGCCACATCGCCACAAGGCTGCCACCGCCCACGGTCGAACAGCCAGAGCGCTTGCTCGAGTCGGCATCCGACGGCGTCGACTCCGGTGCCGCCTCTCCAGCAGGGTCGCCAGAGCCGGAACCGTCCGAGTCGTCCGCACCTTGATCCTCGCTGGGTTCTCCGCCACAGACCTCAATACACTCACGGTTCATCGGGTTGTCGTCGGCAAAGCTCGTGACCTTCGACTCGGTGAGTCCCGATGCGTACAGCATCAGATCCTGCGTGGCAGTGTCGGGGGTGTACCGCACGTGCAGCCGAGTGAGGAAGTGCTCCTCCAAGCCACCCTCGAAGCCGAGTGCCTCAAGGTCCGCGTCAGAGATGGCCGTGCCACTGCAGGGTGAACACGAACCCGCCGCCCCGGCCCACTCGGTGGTCCAGGCCGCAAACCCCGCATCTGCCCAGCGCGGCCGGAACTCGGTTTCGTAGAATTCCATGAAATCATCGGTCGCAGGATCGCCCCAGATGCACTTGTCGGGGATCGTGATCTCGCTGTAGTTCGAGATTGCGACGCGTCCCCCAAGATCGGACCGGTCGGTGATGGCGTAGATGAGCATGTCTTGCTCGCCCGGCGAGTTGCGAGCGGCCAAGCGAATGGGAATCGAGAATGCGTCGCCGTCGTAGCCCACCTGGAGCGGCGGAAGCGGCGTGCCGTCGGCAACCGTCGCCTCTGCAGCCACCCGAGCAGTCATGAAGAACATGCCTTCTGCGATGTAGTCCTCGAGCACGGGCACCGTCGCCTCGGCCAGGTGGTACCCGTTGTCGTCGAGCCAGCTGAACAACCCCTCCGACTCCGTCGCAGACAGGATGGCGATCTGGTAGTCCCCCACAAGATACTCGGCCTCCACCGTGACGGAGCCTCCGCCACCCTCATCGCTGCCGGACTCAGGGGCTGAGTCGGTGGTTCCACCATCCGCCGGAATGCACCCAGCATCCTGCATGGTGAGCAGGCCCGTGTAGGCATCGAGGTTGGCGAAGGTCTCCCCCTCGAGGACCGCGATGTCGGACTCCTGCAAGAGCGCCGGCACAGGAAGCACAAGGGCAAAGTCCTGCGACTGCCCTTCCGGGTTGATGCTCACCGTGAAGGTGATCCGCCCATTCTGGCGAACGATGGCCGTGCGGGCGATGTCGTAGGTAAGCTCCTGCGTGGTCCCCGTCGCAACGGTGGGACAGGCGTGCACCGGTGCAGCGCCGAGGAGCAGCGCAAGCGGGAACATCGAGACGGGCATCGGGGACTCCGGAAGCGGGTTCGGCCGCACCGTAGCCGGCCGACCCTCCGACGATCCAGCGAAACCGCACAAACCATGCGGCGATATCGCCCTGTTTTGTGCAGAACCGAAGTTCTTCCCGCACTCAGAAGCGGAAGCGGTTCCGTGCAAACGCGTAGGTCATCGGCGCCCCTCCGGTCAGGCGCTCCCCCACACCGATGGGCTGCACGAAGCAGAAGCCGCCGTCTAAATGGGCCACCTTGCCGAGCCGCAGGTCTGCAAGCGCATCCACTTCCCATGCCAGGTTCGGATCGGTGTTGCCCACTTCCCAGCCCTGGCCTTGCACTGTGCCCACTGCACTCAGCCAGACGCCCTCTGGGTTCACCATCTGGAAGAGGTGCCCTTCCACCGTGAGCTTGAGCTTGCGCTTCGGCCCCCCAGCCCACGGTGTGGAGTCTACGCTGAGTCCCAGGTCGCGGAGGTTCGTGCCGCGGAACTGGTCTGCGTTGCCGCGCAGAAAGTGGTTGCGTCCGAATCCAGTCTGAAAGTCCTGAATGACCTCGGGGTTGCACTCAAGCTCCGTGCTGCATGCACTGCCGCTGTTTTGCTCCAAGATCACACCCACGCCGGGCTTGAGTGGACTGTCGCCCAGGCCTTGTCGCGCCCGGAGCATCGCGCTGTAGGCCCGAATGGGTACATCGCTTCGATCGCCAAGCTGACCCATGACCACCAAGTCAACCATGCTCTGCTTCGGAGTGAGAAACAACCGCGCCCCCGGAGACACCCACCACAACGAGCGGTCCGGATCTTCAAGGGAAGGCCCTCCGAACCGCGCCATCGCCATCGGTGACAGCTCCACGGATTTCGAAGCCTTCCATGTGGAGAACAGGCCCGCGTGGGTCTCGCCCAAGGAAGGTCCGGTATACGTAGGCGGAATGAGGCCGTCTTCAGAAGCGGGTGTGAGCTCCGTTCGCGCAAACGGCGCGGCCAGTGTCAGAGCGAAGCCATCGATGGTCCAGTCGCCGGCCTCCGCATGGCCCCGTACGCCATCAAAGGTTCGACCGACGACATTCCAGGGGGCCGCGGAAATGTGCCAGCCGTTCTGGAGCTGGACTTCCTGCCGACCGAAGCGGAGCCAGTTCTTGCCCGAGCCCACCTGGAGATACCCCTGGTAGGGATAGACGGTGGGCTCTGCGCCCGTCGAAGAGGACCGCGCACCCCAGGACTGGGTGCCCTGCAGATCGACCACCGCAGAAAAGACCCCGCGCTTGGCCTTCAGACCGGCACGCACCGACTGTGAAGTGCTGTACATCGTGTCGTCGAGACCGGACTGAAAGGTGGGATTCGTTCGGACTTCTGGCCGGATGTGGACGAACACGCGTGGCGTGATGTCGGCAGACGCCTCCGGCGCAGCTTGCGCGGTGCCGTAGATCCCGAAAAGGGCCATGGTGAGGCTGATGGATTCGGTGAGAAGCCACATGGAGGTCTCCCAAAAGATGGAGCGGATGCCGCGGCCGGCTCCCGGAGTGCCCGACCGATAAAACATGAACCCCAGTTCCTATATCGGCTTGTCGCGCTCCCGCGTCGAATCCTTCGTCGGTTCTTTACGAGTTCCTCCTCGAACCACGCGAAACACCCCAAGCTGGCGAGCCCAGGCCACCGCAGCCGCCTGATCCGGCCGCGCCGCAGGAAGCAACCGGACATGCACCCGCAGCTGTCGACTCGCGGGCAGCGCCGTTCGATTCATCGCCCGCAGCATGCGATGAAGCACTCGCAGCGTGGTCATGGTGGGCCGGGCGGCTCTCCGGCTCGCCAACCCTGTGGGATCCAGATCCACAGCAAGGTCGGTGCAGCCGCTGTCCATCAGAGGGGCCTCGGAGTCTGCGGTCAGCTGCTGCGCCCAGAGCCAGACGGTGGGCGTGACCGCTGCGCGCAGACGCGCGAAGCTTTCCTCGGAGACCCCTGCGCGCGCATCTACGATGGTCTGGGCTTGGGGATCACCCGAGCCACGCCATGGTGGGACCACCACGTGAGGCGGTACGATGCCGCGACCGCCCCGCAGCGCCCAGTACGCGTGCCATGCCCCCCCACAGCGCGTGCGCCAAGCACATGCTTCACAGGCTTCATCCTGCCTCTTGTCGCCGAGGTTCTCGATCCCCAACGTGGGCCGCCAGCCCCCACGGGCCGCCTCAAAGGCCTCCACACTCCGCGCCGAGTCCGACTGCCAGCCCACACACAACGGAAGCCCGCAGTACGGATTGACCATGCGGATTCCGGCAGCCTCCGCGATGGTTCGCGCCCGCGGGATCTGCTCCGCCAGAACCGAGTAGTCGGGCAAAAGCTCTTCGGGATGACTGCCGCGGGCCGCACGCCCATGGGGCTGAACCGCAGACACCGAGATGGTGGTGACCCCCGGCAGACGCTTCGCCACAAACGCCACGAAGCCATCGAACAGGTGCTGGGTCTGGCGTGCCAGCACCGGATTGAGGGTGACCTCGATGCCCTGCGCAAGCAGCGCGTCGATGCCTCGCAGGCAGTCGGCAAAGGCGCCGTTGAGTCCCGCCAAACCGTCGTGGTGTGCGGGCACATGCGAGAGCAGAGACACGAACGCACTCGTGAGTCCCGCCTGGGCCAGCTCCGCCGCGTAGGTCGCGTCGATCAACACGGCGTTGGTCTGCAGCTCCACAAACGGAATTCCACCGGCCCGCGCCCGTGCCACAAGTGCCACCAGCCGCTTTCGCAACAGAGTGGGCTCTCCGCCAGAGATGGTGAGGGTGCCTGCTCCGTCTTCGATAAACGCCTGTAGCTGCTGATCGATCTCCGCAGATGGTGGCGTCTTTCGTGCATAGTCCTCTGCCGGGACATTGCAGAACGGACACCGCTCGTTGCAGGCCATGGTGAGCCGAAGCAACCCCTTGGTGCGGTGGTTCTGCTCGGTGGCCGAAGCGCGCGGGGTGACGTCCATCGGACAGGCTCCAGTGTCCCATGGTCTGTAGCGCAGCAGCGCGGTATTGCGCACCTCTCGCGACCCGGAGCAGCCAATGTCCCGCCCCTGGCGGCCCAGTCCTCTTCCGCCCCGTCTGACCGCTGTAGACGGCGTCCTGCGATTGATTTCGCCTCTGCTGCCCTATGTGCATCCCTCACTGACGCACCAGATCTGGGGCCATCCAGTCGAAAACGATCGGGGTGAACCTCTCGATGAGCAGACCCATCTGCTCCTCTCGCTCGACGCCGCGACTGCAGCGGCCCTCCCATCGGTGGCCCGTCGTCGTGAAAACATGCGCCGCGGAATTGCCCTGATCGATGGACCAAAAATCCCGGTATACGAGCTGGTGGAGACTCTTCTCGACGGTGACCTGCGCGCTCGGGTCTACCGCCCATCCGCCCGGCGCGGGCTGCCATGGATGCTCTACCTGCACGGGGGTGGCTGGGTCACCGGCGACCTCGACAGCCACGACCGCACCTGTCGTCGCTTGTGCGCCGAAGGCAACGTGGTGGTGATTGCCATCGACTACCGACTCGCTCCGGAAGCACCGTTTCCCGCGGCCGTTCTCGATGCAGAGCGCGCTTGGACATACCTGTGCCGCACGGTCGCCCACTGGGGCGGCGACCCCGACCGGGGCAGCGTGGGCGGAGACAGTGCGGGCGGAAACCTCGCCGCCGTGCTCTGTCAGCGCATTCGCGATGGGGCTTGCAACGGCGGCACGCCCGTCATGCAGTTGTTGGTCTATCCGGTCACCGACTTTCGCCGCCTCGACACCTCGCACCGCACCTTTGCGCGGGGCTTCCTGCTCACGGCCGAGTCGATCGACTTCTACAAGGCCCTGTATGCCGCCCCCGACGACAACGATCCGATGGTGTCGCCGCTGCGTCATCCCAAGCTCCACAACCTGCCGCCTGCCCTCCTCATCACTGCGGGCTTCGATCCCCTCCGAAATGAAGGGGAGCGCTTTGTCCATGCCCTTCGCAACAGCGGCACACCCACGGGCTGGATGGAGGGCGCCGGACTGATCCACGGCTTCCTACAGATGGACCAAGCCGTTCCAGCGGCAGGCCGCCTGGTCGCGGCAATGGTCCAGGCCGCCAGTGACATGATGCGCACCGGTACGGTTCCTCCACTCCTCGCAAGCGCAGACCCACCATGCCGTGCGCTGGCAGAGTAGCGTCGCTTTCGTTCCGCGATCGTGCCGGCTGGCGGCTTGGGCTCGCATCGCCACCGGCGCACACCATCCGGGCACGCCACCCGTGACATCCGCAGACCGCAAGGCGCAGGTTCTGTCCGGTACGATAGGCTTCCTGGGTGAGGTGTTCATGTTCCCCCGTCTGCTGCCCCTGCTGCTCTGCGTGGGATGCTCCGAGTACGATTTCCACAACAAGATGGAAACCGAGCCACCGGGCGACGACACGCCCCGCCTACCCACGATCTCGGTGACCCCAAGCACCATCGCCCTCGGCGTGGTCGAGCCGGGCCAGACCGGCGACGAAGTGGTCACGATCGCCAACATCGGCGAAGCGGATCTCGTGGTCTCCGACCTCACACTCGCCACCGGCGCTGGCTGGGCCATCACAGCCACCGGACTCGACACCATCGCACCAGATGAAGCCACCTCAGCCGTGCTCACCTGGGATTCCATGGATTCCGCCTCGGGCGCCGACACCCTCTCGGTCGCGTCCAACGACCCGGAAGCCCCCGTGGTCGACGTCGCGCTGTCATGGAGTCTCGACGCTGACGCGCCTCCTCAGGGAGAGCTCGCCATCACGCCACGCAGCCACGACTTCGGGCTGGTCGACGTGGGACTCACCCAGACCGTGCGCTTCACCGTCGCGAACATCGGAGACGGCGCGCTCACGGTCGACGACCTGCAGTTCTCGGCCACCAGCACCGAGCTCGCGATGAGCACACTCGCTGTTCCTCTGCCGTGGGATTTGGCACCGGGCGACACCGAAACTCTCGACGTCACATACACTCCGGTCGATGACATCTCCGATGAAGGAGCCGTTCTCGCACGTTCAGATGCCGGTGATCAACAAGCCGATGTGTTCGGGAACGGAAAGACGTTCGATGGCTTCAGCACCGGTTGGTACGTGTGGGACCCTCGAAACCCCATCCCCACCACAACCGACTCCGACCATGTGGTCGACCATCACGGCGATGAAGACGTATACTTCTACGAAAACTCTGGCATGCACGGCATGACCGACTCGACCGACCGGGCCGGCGACTTCGCCATCTTGCGCGATTACGTGATTGCGAACGCCGGAGCGCCCATCGTTCCGAGCGGCCCCTTCGACTGGGACGAGTCCAGCACGGTCAGCCAGTTCAACGAAGCCACATTCACCTATTTCCTCTGCGACTTCTTCCTGCCCGCGGATGCCGACCCTTCCACCTACACAATCGAGAGTGGAAACGTGGACGATGGCATTCGAGTGATTGTGAACGGACACATCTTGGGACACCAGAAGCTCGGTCAGTCCAGTGGCGCATGGACCCTCGAGTATGCCGTGCCCGGAGCCGTCAACACCCTCGTCATCATCCTCGTCGACGACGCTGCAGTCCACAAGTACGTGCGTGGGCTCGGATTCTGGCACGACGGTGCGCTCGTGGAAGGCTGACGCGGTCCACTGTTGGGCGCTCAGACCGCAAAGAGGGCCTCTCCCGTACCGCTCCCGTCGAGTGCAATCACGGGGCCAAAGTGCACGGATGGGTCGTGGGAAGGGTCGCCCTCAAAGTAGATCTGCGAGGTGATCAGCTCCACCTCAGCCCCCGCGCTCGCCCAGATCTTGAAGTGGATGTGCTCAACTGGCCGAGCCGGATAGCGCCCCGGTCGGATGGTGCGCAGCTCAAAGCGGCCCTCCGCATCACACGTGACCTGGCCCCGCAGCTCGAACCCCACGTTGTCGTACTCGCCCGCTTCATCGGCGTGCCACACATCGAGGACGGCGCCCGCTCGCGGGGTGGCACAGTCGACGGCATCGATGATCTGGCCTCGGATCACAATGGGCACACCCGGCATGTCAGCTTCGATCAGATCGGCGCGGTTCGGCGCATCGGCCGTATAAAACGGACCTTCCTGATCACTCTGAATGGTGCAGTCCGCGACCGGCTCCCCCGTGTCGCCCGGCTGTCCAGAGTCATCTTGCGGTCCGGTGTCGGACGGCTCCGACCCGGTGGTTCCGGTGTCGGGGCGTCGATCCGGCGGTGCGGACGTATCTTCTGGCGGAGCGTCACAGCACGGGGCTGCGGTCGAAGTCTTGGTGGCGTCTGTGCATCCCGAGACCGCCACCCAGGCGGTGCCCATCGAAATCCATCGAACAAATGTGCGTCGGTCTGGCGTCACTCGACTCTCCGTCCGGTCCATCATGACCTGTCTACGCTCCGCTATGGCAACATGGCTCAACGTTATCGACTTGTCATGCACAACCACCTCGCATGGTGCACGCTTCGCACTGGAGGATGGATGCTTCCTTCCGCTCGGGCACTCTGCTGCTCTGTCATGGGACTCGGCGCCCTCGGCTGCTCCGACTACAACTTTTCGCCGGACAAGACCTTCAATGAGGGACTTGAGGAGACCGGCACACCGGTCGAAGTGCCACCAGACAGCACCCCCCCAGCCCCCGTCGAGACCGGCGATACCGCGCCTCCAGCCTACGAGACCTGCGAAGACGCCGCTCCCGGCAGCCTGCCCAGCCCGATCGTCGATCCGACCTGCCTGATCCAGTCGGGCTGGGGCCTGTTCGAGCCCACCGTCGAGTGGCAGTGGAACAGCAATCCCGACCACCCAGGCTTCCACCAGATCATGTCCACGGCGATGGTGGCCAACCTCACCGACGACAATGGCGACGGTGCCATCGACACCGACGACATCCCCGACATCGTGTTCACCAGCTTCGCGGGCGGCGCCTACACCAGTCCCGGCACCATCACGGCCATCTCGGGCGACGGCAGCGGCCAGCACTGGAGCATCGCATCATCCAACGGCTACCGGCCCTACTCGTCGAGCGCGCCGGCCATCGCCGACATTGATGCAGACGGCTCTCCCGACATCTGCGTGGCATCGGCCGACGCCACCGTGCTCTGCCTTGAGGCAGACGGCTCCTTCAAGTGGGCCGCGGGCGCCACACCCTTCACCTACGGCACCCCCACCATCGCCGACCTCGACGCCGACGGACTCGCAGAAGTGGTGGTGGGAAGCGGAATCTTCGAGTCCGATGGCACCGAGCGCGTCCCCGTCACATCGGGCTGCAACGGCCGCATCGGCTCCGGGATCCCCGTAGATCTCGACGCCGACGGGCAGCTGGAGATCGTGACCGGCTGCCGAGCACTAGAGCCCGACGGCACGCTCATCTGGAACGATGGCCAGGGCGACGGCACCGGTGCAGTGGGCGACTTTGATGCCGATGGCCAGCCCGAGTTCGTGCGCAGTGTGAGCGGCACGATGGTTCTCGTCGACACCGATGGCACCCTCCTGTGGACCGCCACGATTCCTGGGAGCGGCACGGGCGGCGCACCCACGGTCGCCGACTTCGACGGCGATGGCGCTCCTGAGGTCGGAGTGGCGGCACTGGCTTACTACACGGTCTTCGACACGGACGGCACGGTGATGTGGTCCAACCCCACCAACGACCAGAGCAGCTCCGTCACCGGCAGCAGCGTGTTCGACTTCGACCGAGACGGCTCCGACGAGGTGGTCTACGCCGACCAGTTCAACCTGTATGTCTACGACGGGGCCACGGGACTCGTGCGGATGGACATGCCGGGCCACGCCAACGGCACGCTCTATGAATACCCGGTCATCGCCGATGTCGACAACGACGGCAGCACGGAGATCATCCTGTCGTCGAACAACTACGCCTACTCGGGCTGGACCGGCATCACCGTGATCGGCGACCTCACAAGCACCTGGGCGCCTGCCCGGCCCATCTGGAACCAGTTCAACTACCACATCACCAATATCCACGACGACGGCTCGGTCCCCGTGGTGCAGCAGGAGAACTGGCTCACGTGGAACAACTTCCGCACGGGCGGAACCTCTCTCGGCCCCTCCGACTGGCTCGCCGATCTGCAGCCCGGACCCCATGATGTCTGTGTGAAGGAGTGCTGGGACGACCGGGCCCGCATCTGGGTGGCCATCTCCAACCAAGGCCTCCTCGGCACCGGTCGTGCCGACGCCGTCCTCACGCAAAGCAGCGACCTCACTCCACTCGCCACGGTCACCGTATCCGAGCTGTCGAGCGGAGAGTCCGTGTGGGCTGGACCCTTCGACGTGGAGCGCGACGTCTGGGGACCCGGCAGCCTCACACTCCGGGTGGATTCGCAGAACGCCATCGAAGAGTGCAACGAAGCCAACAACGGCTACGACATCGGAGGGTGGCCCTGTGACGAATAGAATTGGCATCACCGTCCTTCTCACTCTCGGCTGTTCGAGCGAGCCACTCACGGTCGACCGCAAGTCGGCAGCATCCGCCGAGCTCGATACCTCCGACACCTCGGGAGCCCCCCTTCCGATCGATACCGACGGTGATGGTTTCACGAGCGACGAGGACTGCGACGACACCGATCCCGCGATCTCACCCGCCGCCGACGAGGTCTGCAATGGCCGCGATGACAACTGCGATGGCAACATCGACGAAGGGCTCGCCACCGCCACATGGTTCCTCGATGCCGACAGCGACGGCTTTGGGAGCCTCGACGAGATTCGGGAGACCTGTGCGCCGCCGTCTGGCTTTGTGGGCAACGACTGGGACTGCGACGACACCGCCGCCGATGTGCATCCGGGCGCCGAGGAGGTGTGCTCCGGTCCCGACCGAGACTGCGACGGCCTGCCACCCGCTCCCTGTCGCACCTGCCGCGACATCCTCGAAAATGGCGCGTCTATCGGAGACGGGATCTATACCATCGAACCCGACAGCCTCGGCTTGACCAGCGTCTGGTGTGACATGAACATCGATGGGGGCGGCTGGACCCTCCTGCAGCGCACCGTCTGGGACTGGGCCGACTCCAGTCAGCTGCTCACCAGCTATGCCGACTGGTACACCACGACCGTGGGCAGCCCCAGCGACGGTTCGGCATTTCGCATCGCCGGGCGCGGGTGGCCAGAGCTCGCCCAAGGTCAGGAGCATCTGCTGGTTCTCGTGCCACGCGACGCCGACTCGGGCGGCTCCTGCGATGCGATGGTCTACAAGGGCACTGGGGGCCGGGTGCTCGTGAGCTCCTATGCGGCCTATGTGACCGGTCTGCAGTCTGACGTGTCGATCGTCAACGGGGACACCCTGTCCGCGACCGATCATGGCCCCAGCCAGAGCTGCGTGTCGAACCATGCCGTGCCCTGGTTCTACGCCAGTTGTTGTGCCACCTGCCCGACCTACCAAGGAGGCTACTGGAGCGACAGCCCACACCCGATGGCGAGCTACACCACCACGGTTCCAGACCTCGCAGGCCGACTCGCCGCCGACGTCTGTGGTGCGGGCGGTCCCTTGCTGGCAAGCGGCGGAGATTTCGTGGGCATGATGGAGATGGCCTACTTCGTTCGCTGATGGCTCACTCGGATGCTTCCGAGGCGGCCTCCACGACCGCAGTCAGAGCATCGCACCGCGCACGGGCATCTCCAGACAGCATCGGGCAGGCCTGTGCGAGCAGCCCCCCCGCCCGTGAATCGTCACCGGCCACGGAGAGCCGAGACGCCACGACGAGCTGGTCTTCGGGCGCTCCCCATGGTCCGGCCGCCAGCGCATGAGCGGCGTCGAGTCCGTCGAGGTCGAGGTGAGCCCGAATCGCCAAGGCCACGGTGGCGCGCGTGCTCTCCGCTTGTTCCGGTGATGTCTCCATGACCCGCTCGCCAAGGAGGGTCAGAGTCCCACGCGCATCGCCGCTCGCATACCGGAGATGCGCATGGTTGTAGGCCACAACCGGGTCGAGCGCAGACATACCGCCGGCACTCGAGACCAGCGCGTCGGCCGAGACCAGATCACGAGCAGCCACGGCACACCGGTGCGCGAGTCCCGCAAGCTTGCGCTGTACATCGGGTGGTGCGCCACTCGCGCTCCCCTGCAAGGCACCAGCGGCCGTCGCATGGCAGGCGCTCAGATCTCCCGATTTTCGGTGGGAGAGTGCGAGGTTCCAGGCATCTTGCCAGCTGCCCGACTGATCCAGCCGCGTGGCGACGGCCGCAGGAACAGAGTCGGGCATGGCCACGGCCCAGGTCGATGCAAGTCGCAGCAAGTGCCGGTCTTGCGGGGCGTCGGTCAATGCGGAGGCGAGGAAGGTCCAGGCACCCTCCGCATCTCCCGAGCGGCGCATCCACTCCGCACGCACTGCGAGCAGAGGAGGCTTCGAGCCGAGCGTGGTCTCGAACCGGTCGAGCTGCTCGGTGGCCGCATCGAGCGAGCCTTCGTCCAGCAACATCTGCACCCAAAGCGCTGCACCAGCGGTCACTTCAGCGGCAAGAGCCTGCTCGTCTGACTTCCGAAGGATGCCACTCATCGCGCCGCTTCGGTGGACATCGACCCACGCGGTGCCGCCGAAGGCCGCGTCGAGGTCTGCGCGCGCCGCATCGACGTTGCCCAGAGCGTGCTGTGCTCGGGCACGCAGCAGTCGCGCGTCTACCCGATGCGGACTCCGCTCGAGGATCGTGTCGAGCGTGGAAGCGGCATCGGCATACGCGCCATCATTGAACAGATCCACAGCCTGCGCGTGCATCAACAAGGCATCCACCCCCAACTGGCCGGCCATCTCTCCGACAATCGAAGCGTCTCCGGTCGCTCGGCTGACCGCCGCAGCCACCAATGCCGGCACACCCGACGCGCGACAGGCACCCATCGCAGCGTCGAGTCCACTGCGATCTCCGGCTTCGTGCGCCACCTGCACCTCGAAGCAAGCCACGATGGATGGCGGCAGCTCTGCACGCGCTGCTTCGATGGCATCTTTGGCACCCACGAGATCACCCGTTCTCAGCAACACCTGCTGCAGTGCCGAGTTGCCGTCGATGTCGCCGGGGTCTGCGGCCACCGCAGCGCGAGCCGCTTGTTCGGCAGCAGGGAAATTCTGTTCCACAAACCGCACCGAAGAGAGCCCCACATGCCCCTCGGGCTGGTCTGGAAAGGCCTCGACCACTCGGGTGAGATCCGCAGCCGCTCCGTCGACATCACCCGCCCGAAAGCGGGCCATCCCGCGTCCATGCAGCGCCATTCCACAGGAAGGGTCTTTCTCCAGCAGTGCGGAAAAACCCGCCTCCGCTTCTTCGAGTCGACCGCCTGCGAGATCGGTAATCGCGGCGCTGTAGAGCCGCCGATCCGTGACGACCGGCGCCCATCCCGCGTACACGGGACTCGAAAGAAGGACGAGATACGAAACGAGTGCGTGTACCATTCAGACCACTCCCAGGAGGCGACTTGGCAGACATCCGCGTTCGACGTCTCTACCGGCGTCTGGTTCCCGGTTGTAGCCTGTCTGCGCCTCTTCGTTGAACACCGCCATCGCTCGGCTCGGGATGTCCTCCCACCACCGCCCAGGTCTCACTTTTCACCACGCGCTCTATCCATCGTGCCTGTCCCTCCGTCGTCATCGCTGCCCGCCGTGCCCCTGCCAGTGCATGTGAACCTGGAGACATCGCTCCGGTGCAACCTCGCATGCGTGATGTGCGCGCCCCACCAGACCGGCTCCACGAAGCGTTCGGACACCCTCTCCCACGAGCTCCTCGAGAAGATCGAGCAAGAAGTTCTTCCAGATGCGGCGTTCGTTGCGCTCACGGTGGCCGGAGAACCTTTCGTAGACCGCACCTGGCCCCGATACATCGACCTCGCGGAGCGCACCCACAGTCGCCTGATCATCCACTCCAACGGCACAGTCCTGCCACGTGGTCCAGAGCTGGAGCGGTTGCTCCAGTACACCCAGGCGCTTGAGTTTTCCATCGACGGCGCCCGCGCGAGCACCTTTGCCAAGATTCGCGGCCGCGACCTCCTGCCAGCGATTCTCACCAACATTCGGCGCGCAGTCGCCGCTCGCAGCCGCCTACCCGTGCGGTATCGCCCGCGCATTGGCCTGAGTATGGTGCTCATGCGCACCAACATCGACGAGCTTCCCGAGCTCGTCGACCTGGCCGCTGACTTGGGCGTGGACAGCGTCGGAGCGGTGCATCTCACCGTCTTCGAAGAGGCCCTCGACCACCAGTCTCTCCGCCACGAGCCAGCCCGATCCGACCGGGCATTCGAGACCGCCCGCATCCGCGGTCGCGCCCACGGGATTCGGCTCAACCTTCCGCCCGACATGGACGGAACCCTGCACGACACTCCCAACAGGCGGGACCACCTCCTCCACCTCTGGAACGCACTCGACCGCGTGGGACGCTCTTGGACCACCCGCACGCTGCGTGTGCTCCGCAGTCGCTTCGCCGTACGGGACTGGGAGCGCCGCACCGAAGGGCGGGTGGGATGCCGCTACTTGATGCATCGCACCTACATCTCAGTCACCGGCGAAGTCACCCCGTGTTGCATGCCTGGACGCCCAGTCATGGGGAACCTCCAGGAGCAGTCGTTCGAAGACATCTGGAATGGCCCTCGCTACACCGCCATGCGCCAGGGAATGCAGAACGGGCAGCCCTTTGACTGCTGCGCCCACTGCAGCGTGAACCGCCGTGAGGGCTACCTTCCCTCCGATGAAGACACCGTCCGACCGCCCGATCAGCAGCTCGATTTTGGTGCGCAGGCCGCTCGATAAGCACGGGTTCAGCGGCCCGAGTCGGAGCCCAGCAGCGCGAGGCATCGCTCCACTTGCTGCACCACCGCGTTCGGCCCCAGCATCCAGCGCAGATAGCGACGACCCTGCCAAGTGAGACGACCGGGTACCACCCGCGCCAAAGCAACGGCACGATCGACAACAGCCGGCTGTGCGGTCACCTCCACAAGCACGAACGGCGCATCGGTGCGGCAACCGCGCCAGCCCGTTCCCGAGCAGGTACCGAGTGCCCGCGCTGCCAAGCGGGAGCGCTCGATGTCTCCAGCGATGCGGTCGCGTGCACGCAGCGCCACCAGCGCCGCACGCACCGCAGAGGGGTTGAGTCCCGGTGTTGCAGCGAGCGCCGGCGAAGCATCTCCCACCACAAACCCAAGCCGTACACCTGGCAGCCCAAGCTGGCTACTGAAGCTTCCCACCACGCACACATTGTCTGCGCTCATGGGCAGAGACCACACCGGGTCGCTCAGAGGTGCGTACACCGCGTCGACCACGAGCCCGGCCTCGGGAAACGCCTCCGCGAGACGACGCACCTGCTCCAGTGGAGTGGCGTGGCCTGTGGGATTGTTGGGAGAGCCCAGCACCACCATCGCCCGAGGATGTTGGCGGAGGGTGGCCGTGATGCGGTCGAGATCCGTCCGGAATCCACCCGCATCGCGCAAATGATCGACGGAATGCACCGCGTACCCCAGCCGAACGGCCATCTGGCGCGTGGCTGGCCACCCCGGCTCGGGGAGCACCACAGCGGAGCGACCTTCCGCACGCCCCCATAACAGACGCTTGAGCAAAGCATCCTCGGCTCCATGAGCCAGGAATGGCGGCGACGCGACTCCGAGTGCCGACTCCAGCGCGTCGCGCAGCGGACCACTCGCTGCTCCGCCCGAGTCCGCGAGGTCCGTCACCGACCCCCTCCGGAGCGCATCCACAACGGGTGCAGGCAGCTCAAAGTGGTGGTCGGTCCGGTCGAGCCGGAGCGGTGCCCGTGCTGTGCGTGGCGTGCGCACCACTCGACGAGCGGTGAACTCGAGAAGTCCCTCTTCCCCGAGCTCCACACCATGTCCCGAGTCGCCGAGACCGCCAAATGGAAGGCGGGGATCGGACCGGGCGGGTCCATTGAGCGCGACTGTGCCCGCGTGGAGACCATCCCGCACCATCGCAAAGCTGTCCGCCCCTGGCGCCGCAAACAGAGCCCCTCCGAGCGCGTACGGGCTGCGATTGGCCAGCGCGAGTGCCGTCTCTGCGTTGGGCGCGCGCGAGACACTGAAGACCGGTCCGAACAGCTCCTCCGTAAATGCCGGTGCATGCACCGGTACATCGGCCAGGACCACCGGTGCAAAGAACAGGCCAGGACCAGGCTGCAAGCCGCCCTCCACCACCATCCGGGCTCCCGCGGCAACCGATGCCTCGACCTGCGCAGCGAGACGCTCGACACCAGCCGCCGACGCCATCGGTCCCAGGTCGGCAGTGGGATCGTTCCAAGGACCCGGCTTCGCCCGCCGCACCCGCTCGACGAGCAGCGCAAGAAACGGCTCGAAGATGGCCTCCTCCACCACGATCCGCTTTGCGCTGAGGCATGCCTGACCGCCATTCTTGAGTCGACTGGCCACGCAGGTGTCAGCCGCCACTTCGAGGTCCGCGCCGTCGAGAACCACATAGGCATCGTTGCCACCAAGCTCCAGCACGCACTTCTTCAGTGACTCTCCAGCCGCACGCCCCACGGCCCGACCAGCCGCCGTTCCACCCACGCACACCGCGCCCCGGATCCGACGGTCCCCGATAAGCGAGACGGTATCGGCATTGTCAGTCCAAGTGAGGTCGGTGGGAATGGCCGGGTCGACTCCGAGCAGCACGTCGATCATCACCCGACTCGACCGAAACACCGAAGGCGCGGGCTTCAAGAGCACGCCATTTCCGGCTGCAAGCTGGGGCACGATACAGCGCAGAGCCTGCCAGAGAGGGTAGTTCCAGGGCATCACCGCGAGAAGGACACCCAGAGGTACCGGCTCTACCCACGCGTCGACGGCATCGAGGCGAATGTGTCTCTGGCGCAGCACGCCGGGGGCCATTTCGGTCACGAGGTGGCACAGTCGAATGCACTTGTCGATCTCCGCCACAGCCTCCCGATGGGGCTTGCCCACCTCGAGACAGACCTGCTCAGACAGCGCTTCTCGGTGGTGTTCGAGCGCGTCCGCAAGCCGAGTGATGGTGTGGAGCCTGCTTGAGAGGTCTGTCCCCATCCATGCGCGCTGCCGAGCGGCGACGCCAGACAGCACGGTGGTTGCCTCGTGCAGGGTCTGTGCTGGAACAGAACCCAGCCAGCGGCCGGTGGCGGGGTCACGGGAGGTGTAGCGCATGCATGCGCCCTACCCCGGAATCCCGCCAATGCAGTGTCCGACCTCAAGGCAGAAGGGTCGGGATTCGCTCGCGGATTTCGTCTTTGTTCAGGCCGAACTCTTCGGCGCTGTACCGGTGCCCACTGGACTTTCGGTGGCCCTTGTTTTCCGCTGCTTCCCGGACGGCTTGCTCAATCCGTGGGTCCCAGTCGAAGCCGAAGGCCTTGTGAATGCGCTCCACCACTCCGACGGGATCGGCACGCAGCGCTTCGAACGGCACGTCCACCAAGCGATCGGCCGGTATCGAGCTTCGTGCTGCCCGTGCTCGGTCGGCCGTGCGGGCCAGCTGGTCGAGCGTCTCGGCACCAAGCGCATTCCGATCGAGGTACTCGGGCAGGTACGTCGCCCGCCGCATCGTGCGGATCAGACTCGCAAAAGACGGGACGACCGACGCCACATCGCGGTGCGTGAAGACGATTCGCGCATCGGGCTCAGCAGCGAGCAAGGCGGCCAGCTGGGCTGTGTGGCTGGGCGATTTCAACACGAGGCGGTCCTGCGGGCGCTCGAACTGTTCAAAGCGCAAGGCTTCCGACCAGGCCCGATAGGCTGGCTCTGGATCGGCCTCCCACCACCATTCCCGGTACCCAGGGATCCCCGCCATCGACCAGTAGGTCCACGCATAGAACGACAGGTTCATGATGTGCATGCACTCTTCGGGCGCATCGGCATCGGTGTCGTGCTTGGCTTCGAACTCCGGCAGCGCATGCCCGATCCAGCCCATCAGACGCTTTGCAGCAGCGCGTCTCCGATCCGGGCCTTCCACAGGCGGAAATGGTCGCGAGACCTGCCAGAGCGCCAGCGAGCGCGTGTTCGGGACCGAAGAGAGGAGATGATGCAGAAACGTGGTTCCTGTGCGCGGCAGGCCCACGATGATGAGCGGCGCCGGCAACGGCGCGCGAAACCGCTCCGGAGAGCGCTCGCACCACGTCTCGCGCTCCGCACGATGTGTGAGGACGGTCCGAATGCGGCGCGTCATGATCACTCGCCCGACCGTGGACAGATGCGGTGCGCGCTGCAGACCGGAAAGCAGCACGTCGAGACCAGGTCGGTAGTCGGCCACCGGGCCCAGGTCTGCCCGACCAGATGCGCTCAGAGCCTCGGACAGGAGGGCGTCTGCGCGCAGGGCGCGTGGGGAGCCACCCGCCGACCGCCAGACGCGCCCCACGCGATTGATGAGGCGCAGCGATGGTGGGAGGCGTTCCATGTCGCAGGCCCTATCGGCTCCAACGATTCCCCGCCGTCCATCCGCGCGCGCGCACGGTCGGGTCGCACAAGCTCGGGATTTTCTGGTTTGCTCACCCTGCGCACGACTCCTTCCCCGCTGCGCCAAACCGGAGCTTCGCATGTCTCGCCCGCTCGTCGCGGTCACGATGGGTCGCCGACTCAGTCCTGCAGGGCAGTCCCCCACGCGCGTTCGTCCCAGCCGCATGGAGGTGGTGAGCAAGGAAGCCCTGGTGATGGCCCTGCAACGGGCTGGTGCCCATGTCCTCCTCGTGCCGCCCACCACCGAGCCCGATGCCGACTTCCTTCGTGCATTTTCGGGTGTCCTGCTCGCAGGCGGAGCGTTCGACATTCATCCGAGGCACTACGGACAGACTGTGGAAAGTCGACTCGATGCACCCGACGAAGACCGAACCCTCACCGAGCTTCACCTCGCTCGAGCCTGCCTGGCGCACGATGTACCGGTGCTGGGAATCTGTGGCGGTCTCCAGGCTCTCGCTGTGGCAGCCGGCGGCACACTGCATCAGCACATTCCCGACGCCCTGCCCCACGCCATCAATCACGAGCAGCCCACCGACCCGGCTACGCCCTACCACTCGGTCGCGTTCAGCGAGGGTCGACTGCAAGCGATCTTCGGCCCCGTGGTGCAGGTGAACAGCACCCACCACCAAGCCATCGATCATCCAGGTGCGCTGCAGATCACCGGACGAAGCCCCGACGGGGTCGTAGAAGCGGCGGAGGGACCCGGCCGATTCTGCATGGGGGTCCAGTGGCATCCGGAGCTGCTCGGTGCCCAACAGCAAGTGCTCTTCGACACCTTCATCGCGGCTTGTACAAGACTTGCGCCGACCTGACACAGCCATGCGCTTTCCTACCGAGCTGGAGAATGTCATTGCACAGGGTGTGTCCAGCCGCCGTTTCATCCGATACACTGTCCCTGCAGGAGCGACGCCATGTCCATCGACATCTCCGCCATCACCTCGGCCGCTCGCTACAACGGGATGACCGTCCAGACTACGTCTTCGCTCCTCGGTACAAGCGGGAGTGCGTCGGTCACCGACCTGGTCTCCACAAGCACAGGCTCCGCCAGCGTCGCGTCGAACGGCGTCGACTTGGTGGCCCTCTCGGCCCAGGCGATGCTCGATGAAGCCAACTCGGTCACAGGGCTCGACTCGGGCGACCTCTCCGACATCATGGGTGACCTGTCCCCCATGGCGCTCTCCGGTCTACTCGACAGCACTTCCGACCTCGCCGTGCTCCAGGCCGCATTTGGGTCCTCAAGTCTCGACAGCCTGCTCACCGGCGTGGTGTCGGCCTCCAGCGGCGGGTGAAGCGCGCCCGGAAACCTCTTTCCGGCCTTGCTGGAATCCGTGAAGATACACGTCACGAACAGTTCTTCTTTGACGACTCGACAGTCATCCGGCTGCTGGAGCTGCTCGAAGTGGCCCGTGATCCGCTCCTCGTATGTCTGCCGAGCATCGCCCTCGCGCTGGCCGAGCGGTCGCGTCCAGCCCGCCTGCTCGATCGAGACCGTCGCTTCCATGGCCTGCCACGCGCAAGCAACTTCGATCTGCACCGACCCGACTTCATCGAGGGCCAGCACGACTTCCTGATGTGCGATCCCCCGTTTGCGAATGTCTCCCTCCCCACACTCCGCAACACGCTCGATCTGCTTGTGGCTTCTGCCATGGCTCCCGCACCCGACCCCTGCCTCGGCATCGCCTACATCTCCAGCCGAGAGCCTCAACTGCTCCGTGCGTTTTCCGGCTATGCACTTCGCCCTGTGGGGCCCCCCCTCGGCTACCGGTCGGTGGCACAGGCCACACAGGATCGGATCCGTCTGTATTTGTCCAAAGGAGCGAGAACCGCGTGCGGGCAGCCCTGATCTCCGACTTGCACCTCGAAGGCGGACCCAACGACCCGGTCCAGCAGGCCTTCGTGGACTGGCTCGACGCACTCGATGTCGACGCGCTCTACCTTCTGGGAGACTTGTTCCATGGATGGTGGGGCTACCGGGACGTTGTGCCTGCGCGGCTCGTGGCCACTTGCGCGGCTCTGGAGCGTGCACGACAGCGCGGCCTCGCGATCCATGTGGTGCCCGGCAACCATGACTTTGCCCTCGGTCCGTTCTTCACTGAGACTCTGGGAGCCACGATCCACCCTCCGGGTCCCCACCAGTTCGATGGTCGCACCTTCTTTTTGGCCCATGGCGACGAAGCCGACGACAGTCTCGGCTACCGAGTCACCCGACGCGTGCTTCGCGGCCCAGCCTTCGCAAGCCTGATGCGACTGCTGGGACCGTCCCTTGGCTGGAGACTCCTCCACCAGATGGCCGGCACATCGCGCGCCACCCCCAGCGACCCCGACCGGCTGCGCGCGCAACAGCAAGCTTGGTCACAGCCACACCTCGCTGCTGGCGCCGACTACGTGGTGCTGGGACACATCCACGCGCCAGGACGATCGGCCGACGGCCGCGTGATTCATCTCGGCGGCTGGGAGGACGACCGCACCTGGTGCCTCGTGGACCAGGGCGAGCCGCGGTTGATCCGGCCGAGCTGAACGGTGGGCTCAGCCCTGCGCAGGCAGGAAGCGAAACACACAC
The DNA here is from genome assembly GCA_913044235.1 of uncultured Pseudomonadota bacterium. Taxonomy (GTDB): domain Bacteria; phylum Myxococcota_A; class UBA796; order UBA796; family UBA2385; genus CAJWOS01. The sequence goes on along the minus strand of CAJWOS010000016.1, from coordinate 4,114 downwards.
TCAGCCGCACAGGCAGGCTTCTGCTCTCCTTCGATCTCGATCGCAGCGTTGAAGATCGCCTCCACCCAGCCACCCTTTTTGTCGGTGACGTCGCCAAGCTGGATGGCCAGTCGGAACCGTGCGCCCTCCTTGAGCGGGTTTGGAAAGCGCACCTTGTTGGTGCCGTAGTTGATGACCATGCCCATGTCTTGCAGCTCCAGGAGGTCAAAGAAGCGTCCGGCCACAAGCGAAAGCGTGAAGTACCCATGCGCGATGGGAGCACCGAAAGGCGACTCCTTGGCGATCCGCTCGCGATCCACGTGAATCCACTGGTGATCGCAGGTGGCGTCTGCAAACGCTTGGATCCGCTCAAAGGTCATGGTCTCCCACTCGGTCGCCCCAAGTGCTGTGTTGGCCTTGGAACGCAGTCCTTCAACGCCGTGAATCGTGACGGGCATGGATATTCTCCTCGAACGATGGGGCGGTAGCCCCGGTGGGCGCATTCTCTACCCTCCTCCGCGGTGGAAGACACGGAATGGAGCCGGCACAGATCCGGTTCGACTTTGTCAACAAAGGTCTTCGCCCTGCGAAACGGGCTCTCCTTGCCGTACCATCTGACCGAAACACAAAACAGACCCCGCTCCCCGGACCCTCTATGCCGATCGACCTTGCCACCGTCGCCTCCCACGCGGGAATCGTGGCGACGATTGTTGGCTTTGCGCTCCTTGTGTTGAGCATCACGCTCTGAGCGGACGGCGGCTTCCGCCGCACGATGGGTCGCCCACCACCCCTTCTTCCGATGGCGCCCACTCCGATCAGTACACGCCACACACCCTGAGGCGTGCATTGACGGCTTCTGCCAGCCCCACGTGCAGCCCGAGAGACTCACCGATGTATTCCGCATCGCTGACATCGGTGATGCCATAGACCACCCGGAAGGGTGCACCATAGGCTCCGCCGCGTAGGAAGCGCGCTTCGATGGACCGCATCACGTCGCACGAGATCGCGGCGACCTCGTCCATTTCATCAACTGCGCCCGATCGGTTGAAGTCGAAGGCCGAGAGCAACACGGGTCGGATGTGACGCGCTGCGCCCTCAGGGTCGCCTCGCCACTGCGATGCTCCAATGGCAGCACTGAGACGAGTCGAGTCCACACCACCGGTGGCCAGCATCAAGTCGTACGCCCCTTCGTGTCCCCAGCGATAGGCATTGTCCTTTTCGACATCCCACGCCACACGCACCCACTCCTGGTCGGTGGGCGCCTGCACCACGGTGCCGAGTCGTCCTGTCCCCCCATCCTGCTCGTCCCACTTCCAGTCCGGCCCTCGCATCACCCGAGCGCCGAGCGGAAGCTGCCCATGTTGCGCGAAACCGTCCTCCGTCGGAGCACATTCCGTCCAGCGCTGCACGAGCGCCTCACGCACCTCACGAGAGAAGCCGAGCGCATCGGCGTGCCATCGGGCATCGTCGACCAGCCCGTACGCCTGTTGGGCGCTGCGGCGATCTGGCGATCTGGACTGCGCAGACAGACTCTCCAGCACCTGAAAGACCGTGCACGGAATCACGCCCACTTCCGCAGGACGATCCACAAAACCGCTGCGATCCTGATCGAACGCTTCCAGCAGGATCGCCATGATCGAAGCCTCGTGGTGCATCGAGCCGACGGGATCGCCGACGGAGCGCATCGCACGAGCCACCACCCGTCCACTGCGCACCCGCACCAGGTCGACAGCATCGTCATGCCCCCATCGGTATGTGTTCTGCTCACCTGACGCCCAGCGCACACGCACCCATCCCGTACCCGTGGGGGGATCCACCACCACGCCCAAACCATCCGATCCGCCGCTCTGCTCTCCCCACTTCCAGTCGGGTCCCGATCGCACCAGAGCATCGCGGTGTAGCGCGGCCATCGACAGTGGGGAGCGCTCCACAGGAACCTGGAGACAGCCGGACAGTCGCCGGGCGATCTGGGGGTGTACCAGCTCCGAAAATCCGGCAAGATGAGCGGTGGCACGCGCCATATCCCCTGCATCAGATGCAGCTGCGATCGCACGAAGTCCCATCTCCGCGGCAATCAGTTCCCCCTCCACCGCGCGCCACACCGGACAGGACAAGGCGCGCAGCTCCGCATCCCGATCGATCGATCCGGAGCCGTCTCGATCGTAGGCACGCACCAGAAGTTCGCGCAGGTCGTCCAGCCATCCATCGACACCCGGCGAGCCCGCAGCCCGAATGGAGTCGACCAGCCCAGTGTTGGGATGATTGGGAACCAATTCAGGCCGTGCAGAGTCGTGCCGAAGCTCCAGATCGAACGCATCATCGACGTTCCATCGGTAGTTGTTCGCAGCACCCACATCCCACACCACACGAGCCCAACCGTCGATCACACCGGCCGAAACCACCGTTCCCTCACTGCCGGGACCACCGTCTTGGTTTCGCCAACGCCAGTCTGGCCCCCGTCGAACCCGATCCCCCACCTGAAGTGGCCCGGCTGTCCGCCCCGACAGCCATTCTCCTTCCGGAGACACCGGCGTGCTCCGCGGACGTGGGGCGTGGAGCGATACGGAAGACCAGTCAAAGGTGGCCGGTTCCGCACTGACCACGCGGGCGAACAGCAACCAGAAGAACACGGCCAGCTCCCGTCGTGCATTCTGGGCATGTAGCCTGCTGCAGCCTTCCGTCGCTCATTTCCGAGCCCATCCGGATATGGTCACTCACCGTCGCGCACGCCCCGCTCGCCTCCATCATCGCGCCTACATCACCGCTCGGCGTATCCACCGACTCGAGGCTCCACTGGTTGTCCACCACCCTCCTGGTCATCCTCTCGCTTGCGGCACTCCTTGTGGGCCCAATGCTTGCGCTGGTCTGGTCTCGCGGGCGCGCCTGGCGAGCCGTCATCGACGGGCTCTCGCTGTCGTTGGTGGGCGGAATCTGCTTTCTGGTGGTGTTTCCGCATGCGATCGAAGTCGCCGGTCCCATCGGCTTCATCGCGATCATTCCCGGTATGCTCATGCCGGGGTGGGCACATCGGCTGGGCGAACACTGGGAACGAACCTTCGTATACGCAGGTATGGCGTTGCTCGCAGTCCACGCGGCCATCGATGGTGCCGCCCTTACGCTGCCCAGCACGTCCATGGGCGTGGCTGTGATCGCCCATCGCTTGCCGATGGGACTCGCTGTGTACTCGGCGGCCAGTCGCACCGCCGCGGGCCAGCGGGCGGGCTTCACCGCCGTGGGAATCCTGATCGCGTCCACCCTCGTAGGGGTCGCAATCGGCGAGCCGATGTCCGGAATCGGAGGTCCCATCGGACATGGTGCGTTCGAGGGATTCGTGGGCGGCCTCCTGCTGCACATCGTGTTCGAACACGCTCCGGTCTTCCCAGCGCCCGAGCACCCAGATCTCCTGGGGCAGGGTCCACGTCCCGATCGCCACCGGTCGGACCGCGATCACGGCCATCACCACCCCTCCGCACGACAAGCGGCACGGATCGGTGGAAACCGGTGGTCGGCGACCGGAGCATTCCTCGGGATGCTGATCGTGGCCGGCCTGATCGCTTCACAAAGCGACGATCCACACGCTCATCATGCAGGTGTTTCCTTCATGGAAACCTTGTGGACACTCACGTTGAACACCGCGCCATGGCTGCTGGGAGCCTACCTGCTCGCCACGGCCGCACATCGTTTTTCGGGCGCCCCGATACCCTTGAGTGCAGCAGGAAACCCCCTCCTGCAGGGCTTCCGCGGGGTGTACTTCGGCGTACCGCAGCCCCTCTGCGCCAGCGGGGTGATCCCGATGGCCGAGCGCCAGCTTGTGGGAGGGAGCACGCCGTCTGCTGTGACGGCGTTTCTCGTCGCCGCACCCTCCGTCGGCCTACCCGCATTCGTCCTCTCGGCTGGCTTGCTCGGCGGGTCCATCACATTCATTCGCTTCGGGGCGCTCGTGGCGATCGCCCTGCTGGCCGGACTGCTCGTTCAGCGCCTCCAAGCAGGCGATCGAGACCGAGACACTCCGCAGCTGCATCCAGCGTCCACTTGGCACCGCTCCGCTGGGTTTGGGCTCGGGGAGCTGGTTGATCACACCCTGCCATGGGTGGTCCTCGGGATCCTGATGGGCGGCCTTGGCGTGGTCACACTG
>CAJWOS010000015.1 GCA_913044235.1 uncultured Pseudomonadota bacterium | reverse complement strand
CTTCGCCCTCGCCCTCGACCTCGCCCTCGCCCTCGCCCTCGCCTTCGCCAAGACTGCCGGAGTCGTTCCCGCCGTCACTCGAGCCGCGCGAAGCATCGTCCACGTCGCCGGTGTCCTTGCCCGCTCCACCACCACCGCTGAGGCATGCGCCTGCGCCAACGAACGTGACCAGAATCATCACGGCACTTGTACGGTCTACCGACCAAAACCAGCTCATCTTCTCTCTATCCAACAGGCCATGGCGCACTCAAGCCTTTTCGTTCACCGCAGCGGCCTTCGAGCTACGCGCACTGCCCAGCAGCCGGAGATCCACCGTCGAGCCGAAGGCCGAGGCTCGGTGCGACCGCTCCCCATCCACCTGCGGTGGCTGCGCTCCCCGCGAGGGCATGACCTCGAGAGCGTCCCCGCAGGCACCGCGATGCGCCATGGGATCCACGACGAGCACGGGTCGCGTGCCGTTCCCATGCACACTCTGCTCGATGCACGCCGTGATGCCCATCCGGGAGGGCGGTGCAGTCGCGTTGCCCTTCGGCTGCCCAGTCTGGCGAAGGACAGCATCCACCAGCGCATCGGGAAGTGCGTCGGTGCGCTGAAAGTGGCGCATGTGTAGAATGGGTTCGCAGCCGATGTCAGCTGCGGTGCGGCCGTTGATCAGCTCGGTATACTTCTTCGGTTCGAGGGGCGTCATGTCCCGCTCGGTTCCGACCGACTCCAGCACATCGAACAGGGCATCGAGGCTGTTCATCTTCATGTATGGGCATGTGGCGCAGCCACCCGCCGTCGAGCAGCCCTCGCCGCCCGCCACTCCAGGCAGGATACCCAGGTTGAGCTCGTCGTTGATGGCAACGGCATCGGTGGCGACTGGAAAGATGATTTCCACGTCGATGTCGCTGCGACCGGCTTCGCTGAGCAGCTCACCGACGCGCTTCACGATGGCGGTGATCATTCCCGCTTCGGTGCCAAGCACAAACTTCAGCCGCGCCGGGATGTCGACCTTGAGTGCATCCGCCAGCTTGTCGGCGATGAAGTGCAGAATGTTGCTGGTGGAGCCCACACATCCTCGGCCATGCCGAGCTGCCTCGTGGGCGAGCTCGAACATCTCGCCAGGCACCTCGAGGTGGGCCGTGTGGTAGGCGTCTGGATGCTCGATCTGCACCCGGCGCACCACTTCTTCGCCGAACATATGGTGCACCACGCAGTTGCCCTGCGGAAACACTTCGAAGCGCGTGAGCAGGTCGGCGATGGTCTCGGGAGTGTGATCGGGGTGGAGCGCCGAAACCTCGGCCGGGTCGGCCGATGCCAGCCGGGTGAAGAGGCTGCGGAGGTTGTCGCCCATATACGTGTCGGGTCCGTACCAGACCGACAGGTCGGGGACCTGGGCGGCAGCTTGCAGGACCGTGCGCACCACGTTGGACGATGTGCAGGTAATCGTGGGCACCATGGAGTGTGCACGGCCCTTCACATCGAGCGCTGTGTTGATGTAGATCACGTGCAGGGAGCGCGGCACCCGAGCCGCCTTGGTAAGCCATGCACCATACGCCCGGCCTTCCGCAGACTCGGCAAGCGAACAGCCGATCTCGCGAGGGTCGACGCGGTACACGGGCACGCTCTCGTGTCCGGCCGAGTCCATCACTGCACGAACATTCTCGCTCATGAAGTCCACGCCGAGAACCACGATCGCATCGACGCCGGCTTCGGCCATCGAGCAAGCGCGGTCGGCCATCACCAAAGAGTCCGAGATGTGGATGTGCTTCCACCGCTTCATCGCAGCCGTGAGCACCCCCTGCAGCTCCACGTCCATGTAGAAGTGGGCGACAACGCCGATGTTCCGGTCACTCAGGAGGTCCACCACCGCATCAATGGTGGACGCATCCGGCTGGAGGAACGTGGCCTGCGACTCGGCGAACGACCCCAGAGGAGTGATTCCAGACGCAGAGATGATGAGCGAGGGAAACGGGGCGGTCATGGGGGCTCCGAGCACAGGCACCGAAGACTGGAGCCGGTGGACTATACCCTACTCCCATCCCCGGCAATGTATTCGTCTGGCGCGCACACGCCGTTGTGATGCGGCGATGGTGGTGCTGGATGCCGCAGCTCTTGAGGGACCGGGCGTGAACCAAGGCATCGGCCAGGCCGCCGACAGGCGTGCGGAACCGGCCCTGCACACAGGCGAAGAGCCACCCGTCCGCCTGGGCGTCACGACGCGGTGCGCCGACGACGTCCCGCAACCGACCAAAGCCCGGCGATGGCGAGCCAGGCAAGCGATGCCGATGCCCTCGCGGTCGCACAGCTGCCCTTGTCGCCATCGGATGAAGCGTCTGTGGATGTGGTGCTGGACGTGCTGGAGCTGCCGGAGCCGTAGCCGGCAGCATCACAGTCCATCACCTCGTTGCGGACCGGGCTCGGGGCTCCGGGGTAGGCGTCAGCGTTGGTGTCGTCGCAGTCTTCGTCGTTGTCGACCGTAGACGCATCCGGGTCGCAGGCGGATTGAGGCTCGGCCGGATCGCCATAGCCATCGCCATCCGCGTCGACCCAGGTGGTGATGAGCCCGCTCGGATCCACCGAGTCGTCGGCATCGTCCACAAGCCCGTCGCAGTCCTCGTCGGTGTCATCTGCGTCGCACACCTCCTGCCCGTCGGGGTTCACGTCTCCACGTGTGTCGTCACAGTCACTGCCATCGTCGAGGAAGCCCAGCGACGCGTTGCAGGAATCGGTGGCGGTGTCTGGATCGCCGAAGCCGTCTTCGTCTTCGTCGGCATACCAGGTGGTCTGAGTGGAAGGGTCCACACCGGTGTCGGCATCATCCGCCACGCCGTTGCAGTCCTCGTCGGTGTCTTCCGGGTCGCACACTTCCTGCCCATCGGGATTCACGTCGGCGCGGGTGTCCTCGCAGTCGCTGTCTTCATCGACAAAGCCGGCTGGCGCGTCGCAGGTCTGGGTGGCCGAGTCCGGGTCGCCGAAGCCGTCTGCGTCTTCGTCGGCATACCAAGTCGACATGGTGGTCGGATCCACCCCGCTGTCCGCGTCGTCTGCCACGCCGTTGCAGTTCTCATCGGTGTCTTCCGGGTCGCAGATCTCGGTCTGTCCGGGGTTGATGTCGCTGCGCGTGTCGTCGCAGTCACTGGCGTCGGCCACCGCACCATCGGGCAGGTCACACGCGTTGGTGGGGGCCCGCTGGTTGCCGTAGCCATCTTCATCTTCGTCGGCATACCAAGTGGACATGGTGGTCGGATCCACCCCGCTGTCTGCGTCGTCGGCCACACCGTTGCAGTCCTCATCCACATCGTCGGCGTCGCACACCTCGGTCTCGCTCGGGTTCACGTCGTCGCGGGAGTCGTCGCAGTCGGCGTTGTCGCTCACGTAGTTGGTGGGGGTGTCGCAGGCGTCGATGGTCACGGCCGGGTCGCCGTAGCCGTCGAGATCGGCATCGGCGTACCAGGTGGACTGGGTGGTCGGGTCCACCCCGCTGTCGGCGTCGTCAGCCACGCCGTTGCAGTCTTCATCTACGTCAGCGCTGTCGCACACCTCAGTCTCGCCGGGGTTCACATCATCGCGGGTGTCGTCGCAGTCGCTGCCATCGCTCACGTAGCCGGTGGGCACTTCGCACGCGTCGATGGTGTCGCCCGGATCGCCGTAGCCGTCCAGGTCGTTGTCGGCGTACCAGCTGCTCAGCGAGGATGAATCCACCCCGCTGTCTGCGTCGTCGGCCACCCCGTTGCAGTCCTCGTCCACGTCGGCGCTGTCGCACACCTCGGTCTCGCCGGGGTTCACATCATCGCGGGTGTCGTCGCAGTCGGTGTTGTCGGCCACGTAGTTGGTGGGGGCATCACACGCCTCTACCGTGTCGGATGGATCTCCATAGCCATCCCCATCGACGTCGGCGTACCAGGTGGTCGGTGCACCCACCGTGGGATCGGTGTCGTCGCAGTCTGGGTTCAGCCCATCCCCGTCGGCGTCGACATAGCCGAGGAACACCTCTGCACGACCGTCGTAGCTGTTGTAGCCGTAGGAGCCGACAAGGAGGTCGTCGTAGCCGTCGCCGTTCACGTCTCCGACCGCAGAGATTGCGTGGCCGAGGTACTCCAGCGACGTCGTGCCGGAGATGGTTGAGTCCGGGGTGGTGGACAGGCCCGAGGCGGAGCCCGCGTAGGTCGACACTTGACCAGCGAAGCCATTGTATCCGAGCATGGTGATGGCGACGTCGTCATAGCCGTCGCTGTCAAAGTCGCCGGAGCCGGAAAACACCAGGCCGAAGTAGCCCGTTGTAGCGGTACCCACGATGCTCTGCACGAAGCTTGTGTTCAGCCCAAGAGCCGACCCGAAATACACATACGCGATCCCGGTGTTGCTGGCGTAGGAAGGGTTCCCGAGGATCACATCGTCGTAGCCGTCGCCGTCGATGTCTCCCGCGCTCGACATGCCGAAACCGCCAGAGCCCGAGATCGTGGTCGTCGCCGTGGCGCTGAATCCGCTGCTCGAGCCATGAAACACCTGCACCTGCGCCGGGGAATTCTGATAGACCATCATGTCGTCGAAGCCGTCGTGATTGACGTCGCCAGCCTCAGAAAGCACTCTGCCGTAATAAGCGAGAGAGGCAGGACCGAGCAGGATCTGGTCGGGTGTCGCAGCCATGCCCGAGGCCGAGCCGTGAAACACGAACACCCGTCCAGTCGCCCCGTTGTGGTTCGCGGATCCGATGGCGATGTCGTCGTAGCCGTCGCCGTTGATGTCTCCGAGCTCGGTGATGGCCAACCCGAAGGCCGTGATGCTGCTGTCACCGGTGAAGGTCTGTGCCGATGTGGCGCTGATCCCCGAGGCTGAGCCGAGGTAGAGGTCCACCTTGCTCTGGAAGGAGTTCCAGCCGTAGGACGTCACCAGGATGTCGTCGTAGCCGTCTCCATTGACGTCGCCCGCGCGGGAGACGCTGTATCCGGTCTGGTCGCTGACCGAGGCGCCCTGGATGATCTGTGCAGCCGTGGTACCGAGCCCGGAAGCAGAGCCGTGGTACACGTACACCCGGCCGGTATAGGAGCCGTAGGCGCGGGCGCCGACAATCACATCGTCGTAGCCATCGCCGTTGACGTCTCCAGCGCCCTGGCCGGCGTGCCCGAGCATCTCGAAGGTGGTGGGCGGCGTGCCGGTCCAGTCTGCAGTGGTCAGGACCGGATCCATGGTCACCGGCCACGCGGCCCCTTCAGCATCCACCCCCACCGTGAAGTGTGCGTCGCCGACCTCGATCCACGCCGGCAGCGGCTCACCATGGGCATCCCAAGCCGTGGCAGGGGAGAGGCTCCAGGTGCGCCCGGCTGCGTCGACCAGCTCGGCGCCTTCAGCCGTGGCCTCGATCCAGTCCGCACCGTCGACCTGCACCACGAACCGAAGCGCACCCGAGCCGCTGGGGGCTTCGTCGACCGTCCAGCCCACCTCGATGCCCCGTTCCTGGCCCACCCACCACTCCACCACGCCCGGATGCAGGTACTCCAGCCGGCGGGTGCACGGGCGCGGCCCGCTGGCTGCTCCGGCGCACGCACCCAGCAGTGGTGGAGTGGGATCGATCGAAAGCTCGGTCTCGCCATGGCTCCAGCGGGCGAAGCGGAGACGCAGAGGCGAAGCGGAGGCGTCGGTGCCGATGGTCACGCCGTCGGGAGAAAATCTCGCCTGCGCGGTGCTCGCCGGCATCCAGGCCACGGCACCGTCTCGCTCAATGGCGATCTGTTGCGCATCGGCCGCGAGCCGCGCCTGCATGGCGCTCCACCATCCCGTCGCGGGGCGGGGTGATACCTCGAGGGTTCCGGTGTCATCGGCCACGGGAACGGAGGGCGGGCCAGCGGTCGCATCGACCACAGGCAGGGACCCTTCGGGAGCGCATGCTGTGAGGGCCAGAACGGAAAGAACAGACCGGGACCGTGCCAGGAGCAACATCATCGACTCACTCGAGATCTGGAGGCCGAGCTCGCCATCGGCTCGGTACCACTCCATTATCCGGGACTCCCTCGCGACATCGCAAAGGCAACGGCCACTTTGAAGGCGCCAGACGGTTGCCGAGAGGCCCTTTGCGAGGGCTGCCAGCGACACATGCTGTCCTGGCTTTGCCGGCGGGCTGACCTCGGTTCGTGGGCAAGCCCGTGCCGAATGCCGAGCGCTTCCGACCAGGTCTGCACAGAGTCGACGACTGCGATCGCTGCTTCTGCCCATCCAAGACCACAAGACTCGTATTGGCGACCTGCTGGGATACAGGGCCGCCACACGCAGACCCTGCTGCGCTCGCCCATGAAGGTGTTCTTCGAACCCGATGCACCGGTGGGCCATCGCCGCTCGCCGCGGAGGCAGACATGACCCGAGCTCCTGGTCGACACTTTTCCTGGCTGTTTCTCGGAGGACTGGGCACCTTCGTGGCCATGGTGAAGGGTGGCTGCGCACCCATTCCTGCCGAGAAAGAGAGTGTGGACAACGCACTGGTCGGCGAGCTGCTCGCCGACGTGGGGCCGCAGGTGGTGATCCCGAGCCTCGAGCGCTTCAGCGCCGCGGTCACCACCTTTGCAGACGCCCTCGCCACCTGGGAGAGCGCACACGCCGACGATGCCGACACCACCGATGCACAGACCGCGGCGCAACAGCAGTGGACCACCATGATGATGGTGTGGCAGGAGCTCGAGCTGATGCAGATCGGCCCAGCAGGGTCCTCGCTCGATGTGGCCGCCGGTGAAGACCTCCGAGACGAGATCTACAGCTGGCCATCGGTCAGCCCATGTCAGGTCGACGAAGAGCTGGTCGCACAGGGATGGACCGACCCCCAGTGGTTCGAGCGCAGCCTGGTCAATCGGTACGGGCTCGACGCCCTGGAGCACCTCGCCCACGGCACCGATGCCAACGCCTGCCCGCCGGAGTCTCCCATCAACGCAGACGGCACCTGGGCGGCTCTGGGGCCCGCGGCGATCGAGTCTGCACGCATCGCCTACGCGCGAACCCTCACCGAGCACTTGTCCGACAACGCGAGCGCCCTCCTGACTGCATGGTCTCCCAGTGGCGGAGACTTCTCGGGAGCGCTCTCGAGCCCGGCCTCTCGCACGCCCTACGAAGACGATCAAGAAGCGCTCAATGCTGTCTTCAGCGGCCTGTTCTACCTCGAGCTCACCACCAAGGACCGCAAGCTGGCCCAGCCCCTCGGCTACATCGAGTGCATGGAGACCGCATGTCCCGAGCTGGCCGAGCATCCGATCTCCGGTGCCTCGGTGGTGGCCATCGCGGCCAACCTGCGTGGGTTCCGTCTGATGTTTACGGGTGGAGAGGGCTTTGGTGCCGACGACCTGCTCGACCGCCTCGGACACGCCGATCTGGCCACCGAGATCCTTCTGCAAACAGACACCGCCATCGACATCGCAGACAGCACGGTCGGAACGGTTCAGGAAGGGGTGATCGAAGACCCGCAACGCATCGCCGCACTGTACGACGCCATCGCTGCGGTCACCACGATCCTGAAGACAGACCTGGTCACCGTGCTTGCAGTCGACGTGCCGCCCGAGCTCGCCGGCGACAACGACTGAGTCGCACGGGTCGATCGAGCGCGCCTTCGCAGCATGGAAGAGCCGGTGGCGCAGCGGCCTACCGGCTGGGCCACGCCACGCCGAGCTGTCCGCTGGCCGACGCTCCCGCCCAGATCACCTCGATCTCCCCCGTGCCATCCGCCCGCTTGCGCACCAGCGTTGTGCTCTCCCGGAGCCAATACACCCACATGCCATCGGCGCTCATCCGTGGCGTCCAGTCTCGCTCGACGTCATCGGTAATCCGCACCGTCTCGCCACTGTCGATGTCATGCACGAAGATGTCGCCATCGTCGTCGTCGTAGGTGACCAGGCCGGCCCGTCCCATGAACACCACCTTGCGCCCGTCGGCCGACCAGTCCGGGTGCACCATCTCGAAGTAGCACAGAGGGTCGTCTCCGCGGGGGCCGGCGGTGGGACACGCCCCTGACTCGTACCCCGGAAAGATGGGGTGCTCGGTGGTGGTGCCTGTGGCCGGATCGAAGATCCCGAACCCCTGAATGATGGTCCCCAGCACCCGGTCGTCGGGCCCCACCTCGATGAAGTCGAAGAAGGTGGTGTCTGTCAGCTGCGCACTGGACTCGGTGTCCGGGTCGAGTGCCCAGAGCGGACCATCGGTCGAGTTGTCGGAGTAAATGGTCACGAAGCGACCGTCTGCGAAAAACCCGTAGCCCCACACTTGGGTCCAGCCGGCGACCGCGTCGCCCGGCAGGGGCTCGCCTTCGAGGGTGGTGAGACGAATGAGGTTCGTGGGGCTCGTATCGCCGCCGTACTGGATCCAGCCCCACGCATCGCCCGTTGCATCGGGTATCGGGCCCTTGCTGCGCGTCACCACATCGTTGATGTGCTGGGCCACAAGCACGCCCGCGGTCGGTTCGACCCGCACGCCGAAGGGCTGGATGGTCCGAGTGTCCAGGCTCAGGGAAAAGCCCACCGCCGTGCCGGTGCGGTTGATGTAGACGTACACCAGGCTGGTGTAGTCGTCGGTGGACAGCTCGATGGGCACGACTGGGTCGCCGTCGGTGTCGGTCACCACGGGGACCCCGTCTGCGATGAAGACGAAGCGATTTTGATCATCGAGTCCGCCGCTCTGCCCTCCGCCGCCTCCGGGGGGCACTTCAGCACCCGTCTCCCCTTTGTCAGCCGGGGCCGTCGCGCATCCCTCGAGACACAACAGGAGCGAACACAGCAAGCCTACACTTCGCATGGGAGGACCTCACAGCGCTCGCTTGTGCAAGCCGCCCCATCAAAGCACATGGAGTCCGCTCCAAAAACCCTGCGTGATGGGATGCCGGGCAGCGGCACCCAAGCCCAGCGCGGAACACACCCTCGAGCGTGCCCCCATGCTCAGTCCTGTTCCTGCTCCCGCCGCGCAACCTCTTCTCGGACGCGCTCGCCTTCCTCCTGCACAAACTGCCCGAAATCCTTCACGCCCTCTTCGCCCAGCAAGTCCAAGACCGAGGCCTTGCCGTCTGCACGCGCTTCATTTCGCAGCGTTCGGTATTCTCGACTGCTGAGCTCCCCCTCACTGTGCTGCTGGAACAGCGCTCGCTGACGCTCAAATCCGCCTTCCACAATCCCGTGCAGTTGCTCGGAGACCATCGGCTCCACATCGAACTCCTCGGCATAGGCGTCGACGGCATTGGTGAAGACATCCTGCATGACATCCATGCGCTGACTCGCCTGCTCCATCTTTTCCTGCCGTTGCTCTTCTTGGTACTCCTCGAGAACCTCGTTGGAAATCTCCGCGGCCCAAGCCTTTGCCTGCGCCTCGACCTCGTGTTGCACGGATGGGTCCTGCAGGCACGACTCGACACGCTCCGAAGACTGGGGCGCAGGAGACGCCTCGATCTGCACCGGAACTTCGTTGCGCATCCGCTTCTGAGAGACAATCTCCTGAATGATGTCCTGCCGATCCCGCCGCTCGATCCGTTCCTTGCGGTGGCCCGCCAGCGCCATCCACCACCCCGAGCCGGCCAGCAATCCGAGAACCACGTTCAGTCGTGAGGGGAACTTCGGCACCTTGCCTCCCGCTGCGAGCGTCGAGCCACGCCTGGATTGTACAGGACCGCTCGAGCGGAGGCCAAACCGGGTGCAGCGTGCACGTGGTACAAGCGCCCATGGTCTCACTGATTCTCCTACTCGCTGCTCAGGCCGCGCCCCCGCCCACCACGGTCTACGTGGTTCGACACGCCGAGAAGGCGAAGGGCGACAACCCGCCCTTGACCGAAGCCGGCCAGGCACGGGCCGCAGCCCTGGCGGCGGCGCTGCGCGACGTCGAGCTCGATGCGGTGTTCACCACCAACCTGTGCCGCACCGCGCAGACCGTGGACGCCACCGCCCAAGCTGCCGGTCTCTCCCTCCAGACGATCCATGTGGCCGACACCACGCTTGCGACATGCACACCGAAGCTCACCGCCGAGGTCTCGCGCATGCCGCCGGCTGCCGATGCAGAGCAAGCACTCGCCGCGGCGCTCCGACGACTGCCTGCAGGTAGCCAGGCCCTGGTGGCCGGACACAGCAACACGATTCCCCGCCTGCTGGAGGCGCTCGGCGCGGAGCGCCTGTGCCCGGAGGCCTACCCACTCGATGAGCAAGGTCGCTGCTGGCTACCGCACCCTGTCTTCGACAACCTCTTCGTGGTGTCCCTGCCCAAGCGCGGGCCGGTCCGAGCGCAGCACCTGCACTACGGCCTGCCGACACCAGCGCGGTGATCGCCATCGCTCCGCGAGCGGGGGCCTTCAGCCTGCTGGCCACGACAGGCCATGGGCACCTCGACCGGAGCAAGCACTCGCTCGAGGTCGCGCCACCGAGGCCCACAGAGGCGCCGGTCGGCATCGCGCCTGGACTCAGGCCGCGTCGGGCACGAGGTCGAGCAGGAAGGCGAAGACCATCGCCGTCTCGCGATGCCGGCGAAAGCGTCCCGAAGCCCCGCCGTGGCCTGCGTCGAGGTTCACGCTGAACAAGACCCGGTGATCACTTGTGCTGCGGTAGCGCAGGCGCGCAACCCACTTTGCCGGCTCCCAGTACTGCACTTGCGAGTCGTGCAGTCCGGTGATCACGAGCATCTCAGGGTAGGCCTGTGCCACCACGTTGTCGTAGGGCGAGTAGCTCAGCATGTAGTCGTAGTCGCCACGGGTGTTGGGATTGCCCCACTCGTCGTACTCGAAGGTCGTCAACGGAATCGACGCGTCGAGCATGGTGGTGACCACGTCCACGAACGGCACGTTCGCCACGACTGCGCGCCACAAGTCAGGACGCATGTTCACCACGGCTCCCACCAGGAGTCCGCCCGCACTGCCGCCCTGGGCAAAGAGCCGGTCGGGGCTGGTCCAGCCTTCCTGCACCAGGTAGTCGGCCACGTCGATGAAGTCGGTAAAAGTGTTGCGCTTGTTTCGGAGCTTGCCGTCTTCGTACCAGGCCCGTCCGAGCTCCTGGCCACCGCGGATGTGTGCGATGGCGAAGATGGCGCCTCGATCAAGCAGGCTGATCCGCGACGCATTGAAGCGCGGGTCCATCGACATGCCGTAGGAACCGTAGCCATACTGCAGCAGCGGCTGGGGTCGGGTGCGGTCGAGGTCTTTTCGGTGCACCACCGAGACGTAGACCAGAGTGCCGTCGCGGGCAGGCACCCGCAGTCGATGGGCAACGTAGTCCTCGGCGTTGAAGCGAGGCACCGGCAGCTGCTTGCGAAGGGTGCGACTCCGAGTGCCCATGTCGTAGTCGTAGACCGTGTGGGGCGTGGTCATCGACTCGTAGGTATAGCGCAGTGTGGTGGTCTCGAACTCACTGTTGGTGCCCGTTCCCACGAAGTAGGCCACCTCATCCTGGGCAAGCTCATGCGACTGGGAGACGTCGGGCGTGTGGGCTTCCGTCCACGGGATCACCCGGAGCCGAGTCAGTCCATCGCGCCGCTCGCTGACCACGAGGTAGTCCCGAAAGAGCACGGAGCCACGAAAGAAGACGCCTTCGCGGGTGGGAACCTCCTCGCGCCAGCAGCCCTTGTCGGTGCTCTGCTCGGGAGCGACCGACATGAGGCGAAAGTCCTGCGCTTGCCAGTTGGTGCGGATGTAGAAGCGACCGTGTGCGTGGTCCACGTCGTACTCGTGCCGAGCCTCCCGCGGCAAGACCACCACCGGCGCGCTCGAGGGCTCGCGGGCGTCGATGTAGCGGTACTCCCGGGAGAGGGTCTGGAAGCTCCCGATGAGGATGTAGTCGCGGCTGCGGCTGCGACGGATGCCCACGTAGAACTCGCTGTCGGTCTCTTCGAAGACCATGGTGTCTTCGGAGGCCGCGGTGCCCAGCGTGTGGCGCCAGACCTGGTAGGCCCGCAGGGTCGTCTCATGCTGTCGTACGTAAAACACGGTGCGGTTGTCGAGTGCCCAGACCACCGAGCCGGTGGTGCCTTCGATCTCGTCTTCCAGATCCTCGCCGGTGCGCAAGTCCCGAAAGCGCAGCGTGTAGATCCTGCGGCTCACCGTGTCTTCGGTGAAGGCGAGCAGGTGACCGCTCACACTCACCGAGGCGCCGCCGAGCGAATAGTAGGCGTGGCCGTCGGCGCGCTGGTTGGCGTCGAGAAAGACCTCTTCGGCTGTATCCACGCTGCCCCGGCGGCGACAGTAGATGGGATACTCACGGCCCTGTTCCACCCGGTGGTAGTACCACCACCCATCGAGCCGGTAGGGCACCGACGTGTCGTCTTGCGGAATTCGCGAGACGATCTCGTCGTACAGCTCGGCACGGGTCTCATTGAGCGGTGCGAGGACCGCATCGGCGTAGGCCTGCTCGGCGCGGAGGTGCGCGAGGATCTCCGGGTCCTCACGGTGGTCGTCGCGCATCCAGAAGTATGGATCTTCACGCACGTGCCCGTGGGTCTCCAGCCTGCGGGGCTCTCGGCGGGCGATGGGAGGGCTGACAGGAGGCGGATCCGACGTGTTGGACATCTATGTTCTCGCAAACGGCATGGGACTGTTCGGAGCCGGCATCGTGAAGACAGCCCGAGGTCGTACACCGTCGTCTGGGTTCGGCACGGTCAAGAGGGGCGGCACTCTACAGGACCGACTCCAGCCCGGTCAATTCCGGCAGAGCTCGTCGCGAGACAAGCCCACGCCCAGGAACGTCCATCGGTGCACACCGGCGTACGAAGACCCCCATCACCACTCGGCTGCTGGCTGTAGAAGGCACCAAGCGCCTGGGAGTCGATGCCCGAACATCATCCGACGGTGGACTGTACGGAACACCGAGAAATTGCGAAGGCACCGCTCCGTGTGGCCAGCGCCACCACAGCTCCGCCGCCCTCTGATGGATGGACAGCGAAACCGCTTTTCCCTGTAGGGACCACATGCTGAGCGCCTCAAAAACACGCGGAGACATTTGGAGCGCGAACGCAACGATTCCAACCAGGAACGACCCGATGTGCTCTTCACAGCATCGAAAAGAGCACTGGGGATTCGCCAAGCCCCGCTGGTTGGGGCAGATTGAAACATTGGAAGTACAAGCGTTCCCTACGGAGTGCCGACATGCATCGCCCAGTCCCAACCGTTGTTGTCATTGCCATGATTGGACTCACAGCCTGCGGCTCCAAGCCTTCACCCATGCTTCCCACCGATTCGATGTTCGATTCTCAGGCGGTCGCCGTGGATTCGACCGACGCCGTCGACACGGGACTCTCCGGTACCAATGACGACATGGAAAGCGATTCGGGTGGCCCTGCTGGTGGCGACAACGACAGCGGCTCGACTGATGCCAACGACGGCGGTGCCGGCGACGGAAGCGCTGATGGCAGCGGCTCCGACGACGGCGGCGCCGACGGCGGCTCCGACGACAGTGGCGCTGACGATGGCTCCGACGACAGCGGCGACGCCGGCACCTCGATCGCAGACTTTTCCCTCGAAGACCTCAACCCATCGTCGTCCACGTATGGCCAGCCCGTCTCGCCGCGAGACCTGCTCGCCCAGACATCTGGGTGGTACTTCGTCCACTCCACGTGAGGCGGATGCCGTAGCCAGTTTGGCTACCTCGACCAGATGCAGACCGAGCTCAACGACGACTACCCCGGCCTCCCCATCGCACTCCTTGCGGTCAACGCCGAGGGCTTCGAGAGCGGCAACGACGCCATTGTGGAGGTCGGCGACCTCCCTATCTTGCAAGACGACGCAAGCACCGATGTCTGGGGCCTCTGGGGTGCCAGCTGGCGCGATGTCGTGGTCCTCGATGCGGACAACGTTGAGGTCTACCGGTTCAACCTGAGCGTGTACGACCTCGCCAACACCGCAAATTACGACCACCTCAAGGCGGTCTTGGTGGCCGTCGCAGAGGGCTCGCCGATTCCTTCCGGTCCGTAGGCGGCTCTTTGCTACCGGCCGAACCGGCCGCGAGTGTGCCGGCGGCCGGAGTGTTGCCCCCAACCCCAGTTCCAACCCCACGCTGTGGAGCAAGCATTCAAAGGAGGACTCGAAACCGACTGCTTACTGCTGCACTCACGCTGCTCATCGCTTGCGGTGACAAAGACGACGAGGAAACAGACGAGTGCTACACTGACGATGACTGCGCGGCAGGTCTCGTCTGTGTGATCAGCCATGACCACCCTGGCGACGACCATGACCACGGCGGAAGCTGCGAGGTCGAAGACTCAGGCAGCTCGTAGTCTCCCACGGGACACGGCGGAAGCAGGGCGCGAGGGGTCGCTGCGGCCGGTTCCCAGCCGAGCCATCCAGCGAGCCCTTGCGGTGTGAGCCCCAAGCGCGCGACGACCCATCCCGCTCAGGGGCAGGCATCCACCCAGGTGGCTCCTGTAATGGTTCCGTTGTGCCGATTGCCCGAGTGGTCCGTGAACTGCGTGGGCGCGTCGCTGTCGTACTTCCACAACGCCACAGTGCTGTCGGTCACACTCAGCACTTCCGGGTCGAACCCACTGGTGTACAGCACACCCTCAGAGATCCGAACCGCGAAGATGTCTCCGAGGAATGCTCCATCCTGCCGGAAGCTGTCCAGGCCGAACAGCAGCTCTGTCGAGGTGGATGTCGCAACGAAGGACTCCGAGCCCGAGTCCTGCCCGTCGATCCAAATCGTTGCACTGCCACCGCTCGCGCTCGTAGTGACCGCGATGTGCACCCAGTTGGTCGTCTCGGTGAAGGAATCCAGCGAGTTGCTGTTGGTCTGCCCCCAGCGGATGGCGGGGCTGGAGCCAGCGTCGGAGACGGTGTCGAAGCGCAGGTGATAGCCACTCGAAAAGCCATCGTTCTTCGAAAAGACCACCCGGTTGCTGTAGTCCTCGGTACGAACCCACGCCTCGACCGTGGTGTCCCCTGTAAGGTTCAGGGCATCGCTATGGGGAACCTCGACCCGGTCGTCACCATCGAACGTGAGGCTCTTGCACTCGTCGTCGGAGCCACCACCGGTGTCCCAAGGACACTCGGAGATCCACGTGGCACCCGTGATGGTTCCGTGGTGGCCATTCCCAGAATGGTCGATGAACTCTGCGGGGGTGTCGGCATCGTACATCCACAGCGCTACGGTGCTGTCTTCGACGCTCGGCACTCCTGGCACGAAGCCCGTGTTGTACAGCACACCTTCCGAGATCCGGACCGCTGCAATATCGCCAAGGAACTGGCCGTCCTGCCGGAAGCTGTCCAGACCAAAGAGAAGATCGGTCGCGGTCGCCGTTGCCACAAACGACTCCGACCCAGACTCCTGCCCATCGATCCAGATGGTGGCCGTTCCACTCGACTCGCTCGTGGTGACTGCAATGTGAACCCACTCGGTGATGTCTGTCATGTGGTCCAGCGAGCTGCTGTCGGTGTGCCCCCAGCGGATCGCTGAGCCGACACCTGTGACCTGATCAAAGCGCAGATGATAGCCGCTCGAAAAGCCTTCATTCTTCGACATGACCACCCGGTTGCCGTAGTCCTCAGTGCGTACCCAGGCCTCCACCGTGGTGTCCCCCGTCAGGTTCAGGCTGTCGCTATGGGGCACCTCGACCAGGTCGCTGCCATCGAAGCTGAGGCTCATGCATGCGGGACCTGGAGCATCACCGGTGTCGGTGTCGGTGTCGTCGCCCGAGTCCGTGTCCGTGTCCGTGTCCGTGTCCTCCCCCGGCTCCGTGTCCGTGTCGGAGGCGACACCCGTGTCGACGGACGTTGCCTCGGTCGAGACGCACTCACCGTCCTGTTCCTCCGTGCCCTCACCACAGTCCAGCTTGCCACCACAAGCCGATGCGGTGACCGTTGCGACGAGGAGGAGGTGGCGGAGAGACATCAGTGATTTGTAGTGTTGCATCTGGTTGATCCCTGCCTTTTTCGTGAAAAAAACTTTCTCGTCGACATCGTAGCGGCCGTATTGGGATTCAATGTCGCCGTGACTCGGCCAGCTAACGCCCGCATGGGGAATCAGTCAAAGTGGTGTACCTGCAGAACAGACCACCCCACACAGTCAAGAAGGCGCCCCAAATAGCCTCTTTTCCACGCTCTGACCGGCGTTCAGGCGGCGCCGAGTGCCGTATCTTCCGGTTCCGTCGGTCCCAACAGCCTCGTGTTCTGTGTTGGCTGGGCTACAGAAAACACCACACACATCCTCCACCTGCTCAAGCGGTCCGCGCCCGGATCGCACGCACTCCTGTGGCCAGCAGTCCGATCCCGAGCACCACCAGGGATCCCAGCGCCGCAGCAGACACAAGCTCCGAGCCCGCTGCATCCGAGGCTGCCCGCTTGAGGTGGATACCCAGGAGCGCCCAGCAAACCACCATGGCAAATATGCCGTCGCGATGGGCCCACAGCATGCGACCCGCGATGGCAACTGCAGCGATGAGCACACCGACCGTGAGCATGGCGGGCCCCGAGCCGAACGCGGGAGCGCCCAGATCGACAGCCTGCGTGGTGATGTTGGCGATGGTCGCCACGGTGATCCAGCCCATGTACAGGCTCACTGGGGCGTGCACGAGCCATCGATCGCCCTTCGAGGCGGGCGTGATCCCCACTCCCAGGTGGGTGTACATCATCACGAGCGAGCCCAAGATGACCAACATGATCGCAAGCGACAGCGGCACCAGCATCCAGTGCCAGGCCACGATCCACAAAGCGTTGGCGAGCATGTTGATCCCAAACCAGGGGCCAATGCGCTCCAGGGGTGTGTGCTCTCGCGACGACGCGGCAAGCACAACGCCGTACATCACGAACGCGAGGAGCCAGCTGTAGATCAGACCCCAGATGGCAAAGGTCGCGCCCATGGGCACAAAGAGGTTCGGGTACATGTCCGACAGAGCGCCAGTGGTCACGCCGTTGAGTGGCAGTCCATTGGCGAGCCCGTTCAGGCACAGCGCCGTGGCAAATCCGACCCCATTGACTGCTGCCCAAGTCCACCGAGATCGTCTCGCCATCATGCACTCCTACAGCGGGTGCAGCGCCCCGCAGCCTCACCCGAGTGGAGAACCACTCGCTCCACATTCCAACGAGCCGAGGCCCGCAGCAAGACCCTAAGCCAGCGGCAGGGGGGCGGGGCATCGACCCCGACCGGATTCGACCCCACACGGTCCGTGGATGAGCCTGCACCCCGCAGCACTCGCTGCGAGACACCCATCGGCCGCCGGCGTTTGGGCTGGGATGAGGCTGCGGCCGTTCGTCGGACCGCTACTGCACGGTGATGGTGCCGACCATGTCGCCCAAGACGTGCGGCTGGCAGACATAGTAATGCACGCCAGCCGTGTCGAACTCGACCACGGCCGTCTCGCCGTAGGTCACGTTGAAGCCCCCATCGAGCGCGGTGCCATCGCGGCTGGTGTAGCTCTCTTCGCTCACCTCAACAGCGTTGTGCGTCTGGCTCATAATGAAGCGGACACAGTCGCCCGCCGCGATGGTGAGGTCTTCTGGACTGAAGTCCATGTAGGCCGCCATGTCGGCAGTCTCGTCGGTGGTCGTGACGTCATGCACCGTGCCGCAGCCGTCGGCCGCTGCACCGGTAGTGCCGTCTGCTGTGGTGGCGGAGGAGTCGGCCTCCTCCGCCTTGTTTCCACAGGCCGTCAGCATCGAAGCGAGCAAAAGAACTGGAACGGTCATGCAGCGAATCATCGAATCCTCCATTTCGGCCGGCCTAACCCCAAAACAAACCGTTCATAATAAATCAGGGCAATTTTGGACGATGCCCAAAACACATCCGGCTGGGCCTTCAATCCCGAGACCGGAGCGCCCGGTCGCCGATGCAACCACACCATGGTGAAGCCACACCGTGCTCCCGCCTCCCCCAGATGCCGGAACACCGGTCGAGTCGATGCATCAATGCGCCACAGCCAGAACACTGAAAGGGCGACTGGCCACCGCAAGCACGAGACCTCTGCTTCCGATCGAGGCCCGACGGCCTTCCTCCTGGGCAGGCGCCTCCACCCACACCCAGTCGGACCGCGGCTCTTTCAACGATCGGGCCATGCCACTGGTCGATTTCACTTAGCAATCCACCGGAGTATCCTCTTTCGCACAAGTCCGACTCGAGCGCGCGGAGACCCCATGACCCCACTGGAACCGAACCGGCCCAGCCGGCGCGAGCTGATGGAACAGTTGAGCACCCTGCTGGGCGGTGCTGCCCTGGGCCCACTGGCTGCCTGTAGCTCCACCAAAAACAGGCCGTCCAAGCCGGTCGACGGCACCGAGGCGGTCGATGAGGCACCTACGGACCCGCCAAAGATCGATCTGGCCGCCACATCGGATGCTCTGGGCCTCGCTCTGGCCGCCCTGCCCCTTGGCACTGATGCGGATGCGCTCCTGGCCAATGTGCAAGCCGAAATCGATGCCCTGCACGCCGCCGGTCTCACCGAGACCGCTCAGTGGACCGCAACGTGCATCGACGAGGTCTTCACCCCCATGGTGGGGAACCTCGCTGGAATCCTTCCGGTCAATGGCTCGGTCGACGAGGAGACCGCGAGGCGCATGGGGCGGGAGCTGATCGACAGCCTTCGGGTGGGAATGGCCGCCTTGTCCCCAAAGCTCGACGAAGTCTCCGAAGAGCTCAAGGAGGCACTGGGGGGCGACACCAGCGATCCGGCCCCCGAAGTCACTGCCTCCCTGGCCGAGCATGAAGTGTTCCTGCGCCAGTGGATGCACTCGATGGACGCCGGTGAGGGCAACCTGTCCGGCCAGGCTGCCGCCATGGCCATGATGAACCAGATGCAGGCAGCACGAGCGCGGTCTGCATCACCCCAGTCTGTCGATGGGGTCACCGCACAGGTGAAGCAGGCACTCGGCATCTTCGGGGCCGAGGAAGCCACCGAAGCCACCGAGCGCAGCGCACAGCGAGCCGCTCGAGACCACACACCGCCCACCTGGAGACGCCAAGGGTACGAGGCCACACCGCCGCCCGATCTCGAGCTGGAGTGCAACACCATCCAGAACATCTTCTCGCTCGTGGACAGCACCGTCAATCTCGTCAGCACCCTCAAGAATCTCTCCGCCGCACAGCGCGCAGCGTCCTCAGACATGTGGCGCGCGAGAGCTTCCGATCTCGACTGGGAGGTCGACCGCGCCGACGACATCTTCCTGCGAACGCTCCGCATCGAAGTCGGTGGCGTCGCGCAAGGGAACCTGGTCGGAGCCCTGCGGAGCCTGGTGGAAGGGGAAGCCCAGGAAGGATGGGCTGCAAGCATCGAGGAGGAGTGCAACTGGTACGCCGCCTTCTTCCTCACCATCCTGCTCTTGTGGCAGATCGCGCAAGCGCTCATGACCCTGATGACCATCATCACCAAGCTGGGCGCCGAGCTGGCTTTGGCGACCGGTATCTACGCACCGGCCCCCTTGCTGGCCGGCACCATCATCTTCGTGATCATGCTCTCGATCATCGTGCTCTACGTGCTGAACATCGTCTGTATGGTCGTCGATCTGATTCCCGCCCTCGAAGCGGTCTTCCTCCAGTGTGAACCATGAACCGCCACCGCCTGCTTCCGCTCCTCACGCTGTCTGCCGGCTGCGACGACCTCCTGTCCAGCGGCGCCCTCGATGCGCCCGAGTTTCTCACCACCGAGGCCACCTGTGCCGACGGCGAGATGACCTTTACCGCCTTGGTGCGGAGCTCGATCGACCTTGGCAACATGGTCCTCGAGCGCAGCGACATCGACGGCGTGTCGATGGACCCGGTCTTTCCCCTCATCAACACCGAGACCTATGGCAACGAGGTGACCGAGTGGACGGCCTCCATCGCCCACGACTGCGCGGCCTCCATCGCGGTCACCTGGACCGCTACCACCCTCTTTGAGGTCGATGCCACCGCCCAGACCGCCTGGCCCGATGTGGATCTCTCCGAGGGCCTGGTCGACCTGCCGTATGGCTCGGATGCGGGCGGCAGCGTGGTCACCATCTCGGGCACCGACATGACCGAGGTGGACCGGGTGTGGTTCGGGGATGTCCCGGCCACCTTGCTGAGCAGCACCGAGACCATCCTCACCGTGGAGACACCAGCCAATGATGTGGGCACGGTCGACGTACGGCTTGCCGCCGGCGTGACGGAGCTGGAGCTACCCGCGGCGTTCACCTACTGGCCAGACCGCTCGGGCCTGGTGACCGGCTGGCTGCGCAGTCGGACCTACCTGATGAATGCCGAGTGGGTGGGCGCGGGTGCCGTTCTCTACGACATTCCACTCGCCGGTCGGCCGACCGTGAACCACGAGCTGCTCTTCCACGAACCACTCGCGCCGGAAGAGGCTCTGACGCAAGCCTTCCTGGCCAACGTAGACACGTGTGAGACGGGTGCCGCCGCCTGGACCGCTACCCCCGCTGGAAGCTACCTCGCTCTCCATGAAGACGACCTCGGTACGGTGATCCTTGTGCCCACCAATGAAGACGCTCCCGTCTACTACCTGGTCGAGGTCCCCATCGTCCCCGAAGACTGGACCGGGCTGACCTACGACCTCGAGGTGCCCGATGGCACTGAGCATGTGCCCCCGATGTGGCTCGAAGATGCCATCGCCATCCCTGAGCTGCCGGGTGCGCCATCATGGGACTACAACGCCGAAAACATCGTGACGTATGGCGAAGACTTGGTCTTCACCTGGACCCCACCCACGGATGTGGGCGGAGACCTGATCAACTACTCGGTCTTTCCGATGAACCACAGCACCGTCCTGAACCAGGAAACCTGCACGGCTGACGGCTCTACCGGGGCGCTTACCATCCCTTGGGAGAGCATCGTGGCCGGGATCGACGAGAGCGACCTGCGCTGGATCGTGGTGCGACTGGGCCTCGTTCACACCGAGGAAATCGTCCTGCCCCACGACAACAGCATCATGGAAGTGGTGGTTCACAACGACTACTACATTCCGATCTTCTGGTAGAGCGAACCACTGCATCGAGGCGACGACGGGTCGGGAGCACCGGAGTCGGCATCGCTTGTTCGAAGGGGGGGGTGTACCCACCGCCTCCTTCGATGTAGGGTCGCAATCATCCGTTGGAGAGACCATGACCCGACTTGCAATCCTCCTGTTGAGCACCTGCATGGCTGGCTGCAGTTCCAGTGACAGCGACAAGAGCGACGATGGAGACACCACCGGCACCGCCGAGGCCGACACCGACACCGACACCGACACCGATGCCGACACCGACGCAGACACCGACGCAGACACCGACGCAGACACCGACGCCGATGTGGGTGCTCCTCCCATTCGCCCCTTCTGCCGCCTGCTCACCTTGGTGTCGGTGTGGGATGGAAACGAGGCCACCAACATCACGCAGTCCTGGGACGGTAATACCGCCACGTCTCCTGGCTACATCGGGTACTACAACGAATATGGTCAGCCGTTCTCGAGCGAGGAAGTGCTCGACGACTACGCCATCCGGCGGACCCTAGACTGGTCGTGCGACGGCTGGTGCAAGCTGCTGAAGGTGGTGCAAGAAGAGGGTCCGTCGCTCGAAGACCTCTCTTTCGTTACCGAGTCGGAGTACGACTGGGACGGCAACACCCAGTACCAGGGCAATCCCGACACGCGCTACACCGTCTACAACGACATGGGCTACGTCGTTGAGTTCCACGACGAGGGCGACGGCTACGTCCGAGATGAAGTCACCACCTATGACTGCGATGCGGTCTGGTGCCGCCAGACCTCGTACGAGACGGTCCTGGAGACCTCCGAGGGGACCACCACCGAGACCACCAACTACGAGTGGTCGGGCAACGAAGTCACTTGGGAGACCGGATCCGCGACCTACAACGAATATGGCTATCCACTGGTCGAGCGAACACAGCTCAGCAGCGGTGGAGAGTCCGTCGTCACACGCACCTACGACGACTGCCTCTGAGCGGCCGGCCCAGCGCCAAGACCAACGCCCGTGCCCCACACCGGCGTCCCGCGCCCGTGTCCATCAGTCACTGGCTTTCCCATGGCAGTGGGTGACTGCGCGTGCAGGACGCTCGGAAGGCTCTGGGCCCCCATCACGGAGGCGCTCGTCAGCGGCTCTCCTCGCGCGAGTGCCCGTGGTTCTCGCACGAGCCCCAACCGGGGCTTCCGTCGGGGCAGCGCAAGGCGGTCGCTACCAGTCTGCGCATTCCGAACGGAGCGGAACCTTCCCATTCTCCGCTTCTCGCGCAAAGGCGGAGAGGGTGTTGTAGGGAAAGGTCTGCTGGATGATGTTGATCAGCCAGGCCGGGAAGGCGCCGCTGGGATCGGCGTGCCCGACCATATCGACCTTGGTACGGCTCTCCGAGAGGCGGGTGAAGGTCCAGGACGAGGGTGACATGACCCCTCGTACCAGGCCATCTCCATCGGTCGGGGGCGGAAAGCGGGGATCGGTGGTGGAGACCAGAGAGACCTTCACCGTGCGCTCATCGGGTCGGGTGACGTTGACCTGCAGCAGGAACTCCCGGTCTGCGACGGGCCACGGCATGTCGAATCGCTGCCACACGATGGACTGGCGGGCGTTAAGCTCGATCACCTCGTACTCAGTGAGCATGTCCACCCAGGTCGTGGCGAGGCTCGGGTCCACGTAGAAGCTGATCAGCTCACACAGCGGCACGTTGACCGTAGTGACCCCCCGGGTGGCCTCGACGCGCTCACCTTCGACCGGCCGCAGGTAGCTGGTGATGCCGTCTTTCTCGCCAATCCGCGTCCAGTCGGCGGTGCCAGCAAAGCCAACAGTACCCACGACACCCAGGCCCACGGCCCCAGCCCAGGTGCGCAACGTCGCCAGCCCCTTCATCATTGGATCCTCTCGTTGGTCAGCGCTAACCCACGCAACGCGCCATTCCGCACATCGGATGAGACTCGGCCCACACCATTGGGGGAATTCCCGGTCCGCTGCCATCCACACGGTTCCATGCGATGATGCCAACCACTTGCTGGCCAATCGAGCACACGAGTCCGGCAGAACCGAGCATCGCGAAACGTTCCGGAGGTCCAATGCGCTTCAACGCGCCCCGCTTACTCAAAGGCTACGGCGACCGCCCGCCACGACCCGAGTGGACCGCACCCAACGGGCAGCGTGCACGCCTGGTGGTGCAGTTCGTCATCAACTACGAAGAAGGCGGTGAGCACTGCCTGCTGAACGGAGATGACCGCTCCGAGTGGCTCCTCTCGGAGATTGTGGGCGCAGCTCCATACGAGGGCGTGCGGCACATGAACATGGAGTCTCTGTACGAGTACGGCTCCCGGGTGGGGTTCTGGCGACTGCACAAGATGTTTCAAGCCCGGCAGCTGCCCTGCACGGTCTTCGCCGTTGCCCGGGCACTGGAGCTCAATCCCGGCGTTGCCAAGGCCATGACCGACGCAGACTGGGAGATCGCCAGCCACGGCTATCGCTGGATTGACTACCAACACATGCCGGAGGCCGAGGAGCGGGAGCACATTCGCAAGGCCGTCGAGATCCACACTCGCGTCACGGGCAGCAGGCCGCTGGGCATTTATCAAGGCAAGCCAAGCCCGAACACGCGCCGCCTCGTGGTTGAAGAAGGCGGGTTCCTCTACGATGCCGACAGCTATGCAGATGAATTTCCCTACTGGGTCCACGTCCACGACAAGCAGCACCTGGTGGTGCCGTATACGCTCGATGCAAACGACATGCGCTTTGCCTGCGCCCAAGGGTTCAACTCGGGCACCCAGTTCTTCACCTACCTGAAAGACGCGTTTGACTTTCTGTACCAGGAAGACGAGGGGCGCATGCTATCGGTCGGGCTGCATTGCCGGCTGGTCGCCCGCCCCGGACGGGCCTTGGCTCTGGCTCGATTTCTGGACTACGTCCGCAGCTTTTCTGATGTCTGGGTCTGCCGAAGGATTGACATCGCCCGCTATTGGACGGAGCACCATCCACCACCCACTCGGTAGTGCATCGCACCGCGGGTGCACGATGCAGCGGCGGAGGTCAGCGACAACCCAGCAGCACCGCTCCCTCATCGGTAGCGGTCTCGGCCCTGACCGCCGAACGCCTCGAGCGCACCGGGGCATCAGGGTGACCAGAGCGGCTTGGATTCCGCTGCACCCGGGATAGCGCCGAGGGTCGATCGAACCTGCCGGTCCAGGTGCAGGCAGGGGTCGCATTGACTGCATGGCGTCCGTGACGGGCGCAGAGGAGGTCCCGTGGTGCGGGCCGAGCTGCTTGTCTTCCCCCATCAACTGTTTGCTGCACATCCGGGTCTCACCGCCGGGGTGGATGCGGTCTGTCTCGTCGAAGACAACCTCTTCTTTGGCGATCCACACCACACGCAGGCCTTCCACAAGCAAAAACTGTGGCTGCACCGGGCATCCATGAAGCGCTTTGCCCAGCAGCTCGAGGCGGACGGACATGCGGTCACCTATGTGGACCATGTATCCACGGGCGGCACGCTGTTCGGCCACCTGCAGGAACGCGCCCAACAGGGGGTTCAAAAGGTGGTATTGGCAGACCCACACGACGACCTGCTCAACCGACGCCTCGACCGGATCGCCCAGCGCCTCTCTCTCGCGGTTGAGCGGCTCGACACGCCCATGTTCCTAAACACGGCTGCCGAAAACCAGGCATACCGGGCCGGGAAGCGCCGGTGGTTCATGGCCGACTACTACAAGCACCAGCGGCGGCGCTACGACGTGCTGATGGACGGCGACGAACCGGTCGGTGGGCAGTGGAGCTTCGACAAGGAGAACCGCAAGAAGGTACCCCGCGGCATGCTGAGCCAGATCCCGCGCCTGCCGCCCGTCGACCGCGATGGCATCGATGCAGCCGCCCGGGAACACGTCATGGCCCGCTACCCCACCAATCCAGGCAGCCTGGACCAGCTGGTCTACCCCACAAGCCACGCCGCCTCCCAGGCCTGGCTGGAGGGCTTCGTGCGAGAGCGCTTCGCCCACTTCGGGGCCTATGAGGATGCCATCGTGAAGGGCGAGAACTACCTCTGGCACAGCGTATTGACGCCCATGCTCAACATCGGCCTGCTCACACCATCCCAAGTGCTCGATGCAGCGGTGCACGGCGCTTCTGCGCATGCAGTGCCGCTCAACTCTGTGGAAGGCTTTGTGCGCCAGGTCATCGGCTGGCGAGAGTTCATGCGGGCCACCTACGAAGACCTCGGCGTGGCCATGCGCACCCGCAACCACTGGGAACACCACCGGCCGATGCCCCGTGCCTTCTACGATGGCACCACCGGCGTGGCTCCGGTCGACGACGTGATCCAGCGCATCCTACAGACCGGCTACTGCCACCACATCGAGCGGCTGATGGTGCTCGGCGGCTTCATGTTCCTGTGCGAGATCGATCCCAAAGACATCTACACTTGGTTCATGGAGCTGTTTGTGGACAGCTACGACTGGGTGATGGTGCCCAACGTCTATGCCATGAGCCAAAACGCAGATGGTGGGATGATCACCACCAAGCCGTACTTTTCAGGCTCCGCGTATGTGCGCAAGATGGGCAACCACCCAAAGGGCCCGTGGATGGAGATCTGGGACGGTCTGTATTGGCGCTGGATCCTGAACCACTCCGACGCGCTTGCGAAAAACCCGCGCTGGGCGATGATGTGCGCCATGGCACGCAAGATGAAGCCCGAAAAGGTGGCGGCACATCGGGCCAACGCAGAGCGGTTCCTGGCCAGCCTGCACGGCACCCACGACTGAGCCTGGTGCACGTCGCCGAGACCCTGCATCCAGGATGCTGCGCCGCGGGTCGGGGGCGGTTCAGGCTGCAGGCTGAAGCTGGAAGGGCCCGTCGAGTGCCTGCTGAAGGTTGGCTTTGGAGCTGAGCCAGCCGGCCGACACGGTGCTGTTTTCATTCCCTCTACACCCGTCTGCGTAGATTCTCGGCTCGTCCAAAGTCACGCCGACCAGGGAGATGGACTCCGCCACCGCAAAGGTCTCGAGGCGGGTGGCGGTGAAATTCATCGGGCAGCGCTCCTCCCACTGCCCTTCGGGGAGGCGCGTGAGATCCATCACGCGGTCGTCGTCTGTTCCGATCAGCTCGGCGGTCAGGGCATCCACGTCGATGTCGATCAGGACCCCGACCAAGGCCTCTTCATCAACCAGCTCGGACGAAGCGTCGGACTGCACCGAGTAGATGCCACTGGCCAGGAAGACGGAGCTTTTGTCTTGCCTACAGCCAGTGAGCCCACAGCCAAGCAGCATCACCACAACGGATCGGGAAGAAATCATAGCCAAGTCTCCAGGAGTGTCCGAGCCTCTACACCGAGAGTCGGTGCCCGCCCGAGTAGAGCCCCTGACTATGGCGCGCCAACACCATCACGCAAGCGCCAACGCAAGCCGAAGCACGCGCGCCGTCTTCCGCATCGCTCAGTAGTGCCAGGGGAACTTGTCGAAGTCCTGGTCGCGCTTCTCGAGGAATGCGTCGCGTCCTTCTCGGGCCTCGTCTGTGCCGTACGCGAGGCGCGTGGCCTCACCAGCAAACAGCTGCTGACCCACCAGCCCGTCGTCGGGGAGGTTGAAGCCGAACTTGAGCATGCGCATCGCCGTGGGCGACTTGGAGTTGATCACCCGACCCCACTCGAGCGCGACCGCTTCGAGCTCTGCATGGGGAACCACCTTGTTCACCATGCCCATCTCGAAGGCCTCTTGCGCGGTGTAGTCGAAGCCCAGGAAGAAGACCTCGCGGGCGCGCTTCTGTCCGATCATCTTCGCCAGGTAGGCCGACCCATAGCCCGAGTCGAAGCTCGCCACGTCGGGATCGGTCTGCTTGAACCGTGCGTGCTCCTTGCTGGCCAGGGTGAGGTCGCACACCACATGGAGGCTGTGGCCACCCCCCGCCGCCCAACCGGGCACCACGCAGATCACCACCTTCGGCATGAACCGGATCAGGCGCTGCACTTCGAGGATGTGGAGCCGCCCCAGACGCGCCGGATCCACGCCGCTGGCACCTTCATACTTGTAGCCATCCCGCCCACGGATCCGCTGGTCGCCACCAGAGCAGAAAGCCCAGCCGCCGTCTCGTGCCGAAGGTCCGTTGCCGGTGAGCAGCACACACCCCACGTCGGAGGTCTGCCGGGCGTGGTCGAGGGCGCGGAACAGCTCGTCGACGGTCTGGGGCCGAAACGCGTTGCGGACCTCGGGGCGGTTGAAGGCGATGCGCACCGTGCCCTGGTCGACTGCGCGGTGGTAGGTGAGGTCTTGGAAGTCGAAGCCTTCTACAGCTTGCCAGCGGGTCGGGTCGAAGATCTCGGAGGTCATGGGGGCTCCCTGGTCGGTCGGTCCGCCGATGCAATCGGAGGGACTCGGTGGAGCATCCCTCTACCGCTCGCGCACCCGGTCGACGACCTCATCTCGTCTTCCTTTGATAGGGGCCGGGTGTCGCATGCTCCCCACACACGCTGCAGCCATGGAGGCCCGATGGCGCCCCCCTTCGAGACCACGCGCACCATCCGACTGGGCCACACCGACGCCGCCCGTCGGATGTTCTTCGCCCGGCAGTTCGATCTCATCCACGAAGCCTATGAGGACTGGCTTGAGGCGAACGGCCTGCCCATCCGAACCCTGCTTGAAGACAGCGACTTCGGGCTCCCCATCGTTCGGGCCGAGAGCGACTACCGCGGCAGCCTGTTTGCCGGAGACCGGGTCTGCATCACCATCACGGTGGAAGGACGCACGGAGCGTTCCTTCACCTTGTCCTATGTCCTTCGCTCCGGAGACCGGCAGGTCGGCACCGCCAAGACGGTCCACGTGGCGGTCGACCGGGCGTCTGGGCGAAGCTGCCCCATCTCGGGCACCTTGGCCGACATCCTCAGTCGGCAGCTCGACTGAGCGTGTGGGCCGCCGCACGGAACCATGCCCGCAGGGGCTTTCCTGTGGTGCCCACACCGGCATTGTCCCAGGGGAGCACGCGGTCGACCCAGGCATGACGGGGCAGGCGACCCTGCAGGTAGGTCCGCACCGTGTGCAGGTCGAGCTCGCCGTCGATGAAGGCCCATGGGCGAGCCCCCCAGACCGCATCAGGCACATCCACCACGACCACACGCCGCACGTCGGGATGCGCACCGAGCACCCGCTCGATGGTCTCAGGGAACACATTTTCGCCGCCTGAGATGAACATCGTGTCGGCGCGACCCATCACCTGCAGGGTGCCCTGTGCGGTGATGCGTCCGAGGTCTCCGGTGGCATACCAGCCGTTGGGGTCGGCGATTGGCTCGATCCCCGCGGGGCCCCAGGTGCCCAGAGAAGTGGTGGTTCCGCGCACTCGAATCCCGGGATCGGCAGTGACCAGACGACCAGCCAAGGGTGCGCCACTCTCCTCCGGCGCCCCATCCACCGTGGACGTGCACACCTGGCTGGCGAGCTCAGTGGAGCCGTAGGTGGTCTTCACCGGCCAGCCCTGAGCGCGCTTCCGTGCCACCAGTCCCGGTGGCGCCGCAGCACCACCCAGCAACAGGTGCCGCAGCGAATCCGGCGGCGCCCCCGCATCCCGCACAAGCTGGGTAGGCACCCAGCTCAGGTGGGTGGCACCCAGGGCCCGCAGTGGTCGAGCCCCCGGAAAGACCACGGTGCCGCCGGCAACCAGGGCGCGAAACAGCAGTGCGAGCCCACCCACATGGTGCATGCGCAGAGAGGCCACCCAGCGGTCGCCCTGACCAAAGGGCGTGTGTACATGAGAGGCCGCCGCACTCGACATGTGCTGGCCCAGGCTGTGCACAATGGCGCGCGGCGTGCCGCGGCTGCCCGAAGACCACAGGATGGTGGCGGGCCGCGCGGCCTGCACCCCCGGTGAACGCCCTGTGCCCGGCCCCCAGGGCTCGACACCCACCGCCTCGGTGGCGGCTTCCCGACCTGGGCCAGGCGGCACAAGACACGCGATGCCACCCGCTCGCATCACCGCAAAGAAGCGCACTGCTCCCTCAATGCCCGCAATCTCCACCGCCAGGCGAGCCCCGGTCCGCGCTCCGAGCGCGCGGGCCGCCACATCCGCCGCCCGATCCCACTCGGCAAAGGTCATCTGCTCCGCTTCGCACTCGATCGCGACGGCGTCTGGAAAGCGCAGCGCCGCCCGGTGCAGGGGGTCATCGTCTGCTGCGAAACGCTCGCGCTGCGGCACCGCTTCCGGCGCTTCTTCCAGCGTCTCGCGCGCGAGGCCTGCTGCAGGCTGGGGCTTGGGCAGCATGCAGGCCAGCGCCTCGAGGTGGGCACGACCCACGGGCCCCTCGAGCGACGACGACAGCACCACGTCGAGTCCGCGGTCGGCAGCCTGCTGCAGCATCGCCCGGACGGCCCCCATCCCCCCCACGGTGCTCGGCTTGACCACCAGGGCGCAGATCCCTGCCGCCGCCAGCGTGTCTACATCGACGGTTGCCACGCTCTCATCGGCCGCACACGGCACACCAGCCCGAGCCCACTGCTCGAGCGCCGGCCATGAGACCGGCTCCTCGATGTACTCGATGGGCAGGTCGGCCAGGTCTGCGCGCACGGCATGGGGGTCGTGGTCTCCCCACTTGCGGTTCGGGTCGAGCCGCAGGCGCACGCCGGGGGGAAGGGTCAACGCGCAAAGCCGGGCCAGGTCCTCGGCGAGCGGCAGCCGACCGACCTTGATCTTCCATGTGCGGATGTGCGGACGCGCGGCGATGTGGGCCGACCAGAGGCGCGCAACCGCTTCTGCGCTGCCTGTATCTGCGTGCAGCAGGCCATTTTCCGTGATGGCATCCACCGTGGGCCACACGCACTGCAACGAGGCCAGCGCCGTGGTCACCGCCCAGGCCACGGGCGTGGGAAGCGCGGGGTCGTCGAAGGCGTCGGGGAGTGCTCGACCAAGCCAGCCCCGTGCCCAGGTCTCCACGAGCGCAGGAATGTCGGGCTCCGGGCCATGTCGCGGCAGCCAGGCGATCTCACCCGCTGCGGTCGCACCGCAGTCTGTCTCGAGCTGCACGATCCAGGTGCGACGACGCGGTCGGTCGAGCACCGGCGCACCCCTCCAGCGTCGCACCTCTTCGCGTAGGTGCACGCAGGACAGCTTCACGACAGGCCCCACCCGAGTCCGAACAGCACGCTGTGGATCACCAGGGTCTTGCCGATGTCTTCGAGCACGGGAATCAGCGCAGCACCCTGGACGGTCCAGGTGCGACGCAAGACGGAGACCGCCGGAATGAAGGCCAGCATCGACACGAGCGCACCGTAGTGCCCGCCACTCAACCCCACCAGGACCGGCGGAATCACCAGGATGGGCACCACAAGACACAGCGCAATCTCCCACCGGGCAAAGGCGGGGCCGAAGCGCACGGCCAGGGTGCGCTTTCCAGCAACGATGTCGGTGTCGACATCGCGGAGGTTGTTCACCGCGAGCAGTGCTGTGGCGATGAGCCCGGGCATCAGCCCGGCCACCAGTGCCACGGGCGTCACGGACAGGGCCTGGGCGAAGTAGGTGCCCGCAACCGCCACCGGACCGAAGAAGACCAGGACGAAGACATCGCCGAGACCCACGTATGCGAGGGGCTTCGGACCGCCGGTGTAGGCGATGCCGCACACCACGCTCAAGATGCCAATGACCAGCAGCGGCCAGCCCGCCACATAGACGAGGTAGGCCGCCGGCGGCACGAGCGCGGCGAACGCCAGGATGGTGGCGAGCCGCATCTGCCCAGGCGTGACCCATCCCGCGGCGGTCGCGCGCGTGGGGCCCACCCGGTCTTCGGTGTCAGCGCCCTTCAGGAAGTCGAAGTAGTCGTTGGCGAAGTTGGTGCCGATCTGGATGGCGATGGCTCCCGCCAGACAGGCCGCCACGACCAGGCCATCGAGCACTCCATCCGCATGGGCGATGGCCGCACCCACGAAGACCGGCGCAAAGGCAGCCCCCAGCGTGCGCGGCCGCGCAGCGGACAGCCAGATGCCGAGCGTAGACGGTGGGGCTGGGCTCACGACATGCTCCAAGTGCGGCGCAGGGCAGTCCGGGTCTCGGCGTGAAGCGCAGCAAGCGCATCCACCGTGTGGGAGTGCTCAAAGCGCGCCTCGACAAAGTCGAGCGCAGGGTCGGCCAGCGCGGGCAGCAGCTCGGCGTGGGTGGAGACCGAGATGGCACGCAATCCCTGTGCGCGAGCGAGCGGAACGAGGCTCTGGGTGTGGGTGTTGCGAAACACCCGGTCGAAGCCCGGAACCTCGCCAA
>CAJWOS010000014.1 GCA_913044235.1 uncultured Pseudomonadota bacterium | reverse complement strand
GTTCTCGTCCTTGTTGCGGCAAGCCGTAACGCCCAGTCCAACAAGCAGGCTGGTAAGCAAAAAGCGGTTCATGAATGCTCCACGAGGACAGCAGGCTCGGTCAGGGGCAGTATGGAGAGACGTTATCCCACAGCGCCAAGTGTGAGCGAGTGACTTCTGAGGGAACCGGAGACGCCCCTCGCGAGGGCACCCATCCTGGGTCGGCAGAGTGCACCGCGCCTCCAGATGGGCTGCGAAGCACGCGGAAGAGTGGAGCTGGAGGTGAGCATGAGCGTGAAAACGAGCGATGGACTCTCAAGCCTCGCACGAGCATGTGTCGCCCAGGGGGGGAGCTACCACGACGAGGGCTCGGGTTCGCGAGCGGTGACTCGAACCTACCTTGACCCGGTCGACGAGATCTGGCTCCAGACGGCCCATCGCTTGGGGATGCGTGTGGCACGTTCCGATGAAGTCTTTGCCAGTTGGGATGGGTCGGGGGTGCTCACCCTCTCCCGACCGCGAGGCTTTGACCCCGACGATTGTCTCGCTCAAATGATTTTGCACGAGCTGGCCCATGCCCTGGTGCAGGGACCGCACGACTGGAGCGCGACCGACTGGGGTCTCCACAACGCCGACGACCGCGACCTTGCAGCGGAGTATGCTGCGCAGCGAGTGCAGGCCGCATTGGCGGCACCGCATGGTTTGCGGCGATTTATGGGTGTCACCACTCAGTGGCGAGCGTACTACGACGCACTCCCGGAAGATCCCCTCGAAGGGCCGGCCTCGGACCCGGCAGTACGATTGGCGAGAGCCGGGTTCATGCGAAGTCGGCGGCCACCATGGCGAGAGACAATCGACGCGGCGCTCGGAGCCACCGCCGCCGTCGCACGCGTCCTTCAGCCCTTCGCCCGACCGGATTCTTTGTGGGCAGTGGCTTGCGGGGAGGTTGAGCCTCGCCTGTCCGGTACGGCAGCGGAGAAATAAAACCGCAACGGAAGGACGCGTGCCCCGGAAACGCGGGGGGGCATTGGGGATGTCCATGCTCGGTTTTGGGGGCGGTTGCCCCGGCCTGTGCTTTCTCGGTAGGACGCGAGACACTGCGCACCATCGGTCAATCCGTATCAATCGTCGATGCACGTCTTCTGCACTGGAACGGTGCAAGGGCGATGCGGACCATTCGCGCTTGGTATGGTGAGGTGCTGTTTGAGGAGTCCGAATGGGCAAGGCCATCGGCATCGATCTGGGCACCACGAATACGGCGGTCGCCGTCCTGGTGGACGGACGGCCGCGTGTTTTGGAAGATGAAAAGGGCTACAAAGTCCTCCCGTCCTGTGTTGCCTTCAAGGGCGATGGGGAGAGGGTGGTTGGGCAGGCCGCCCGAAACCTGATCATCACGCAGCCGGAAAACACTGCTTATGCGGTGAAGCGCCTGATGGGGCGGCGGTTTGATTCGCCCGAAGTCGCTGAGGTTCAGCGGCTGGTCAGCTACCAGATTGCCGCAGCAGACGATGGGCTGTGCAAGATTCGTGTGGGCGAGGACTGGTACTCCCCCGTGCAGGTCAGTGCGTTTATTCTCCAGGTGGCCCGGGAAATGGCCGAGCGCACTCTTGGCGAACCGGTTGATGAAGCCGTGATCACGGTGCCCGCCTACTTCAACCATGGCCAGCGGAGTGCCACCTTCGAGGCTGCACGGCTGGCAGGTCTACGATGTGAGCGATTGCTCAACGAGCCGACAGCTGCGGCTCTGGCGTACGGCTTTCGGAAAGACGTCGAGCGTCGAATCGTGGTGTACGACCTTGGTGGGGGAACCTTCGACGTCTCGGTACTCCAGCTCTCCAAAGGGATCTACGAGGTCCTGGCCACCAGCGGTGAGACGCACCTTGGGGGAGAAGATTTCGACCAACGAATTGTCGACCAGCTCTCGGACGACTTTCAGGCCGAAACAGGGGTGGACCCGCGCACGGATCCGACTGCTTTGCAGCGGCTGAAGGATGCGGCGGAGCGGGCAAAGTGTGAGCTGTCGTTCACCGACCGAACCACCATCTTGATTCCGATGATCACCATCTCGGACAGTCTCGAGACCGCGATTTCCCGCCTGACGCTCGAGGGGTTGGTCGACGACTTGATCGATCGAACGTTGGAGATCACCAAGTCTGCCATCCAGTCTGCCGGTCTTCGATTGGGTGACATCGACGACGTGATTCTCGTGGGCGGTCAGACGCGCATGCCTCGGGTCCGGGAGGCCATCCGCTCTCTCTTTCAGAAAGAGCCCAGTCGTAGTGTGCATCCCGAAGAGGTGGTGGCGATCGGAGCGGCAGTCCACGCCACATCCCTTACCAGCCGCGACATCAAGCAGACCGTTCTCCTGGATGTCACGCCGTTTGACTTGGGGATCGATGTGGCCGGGGGCCTGTTCAAGCGCATCATCAGCGCGAATAGCCAGGTGCCTGCCAGCTTCACAGAGACCTTTGCCACGGCGAGAGACAACCAGCAGCAGGTGCGTGTCACCGTGCGTCAGGGGGCCAGCCCGATGGCGACCGAGAACGAGTTTCTCGGCGAGTTCTTGATGACCGGCTTGAGTGCCGCGCCTCGGATGGAGACGAAGGTCGATGTGACCTTCAAGATTGACACGAACGGGATGCTCCACGCCAGCGCGATGGAGCAGGGCTCCGGAGAGCGACGACGCATCACGATTCGAAATTATGCCGAGTTTGTGCAAGGGGAGGGGAACGTTGCTCCTGTCCTTGAGGGCGACCTGGGGACGCCGGAAGAGCCGGGCGAATCGTCCGAGGGAGAGACGGCGAATGACGCTGCTTCGTCACGGTCGACGGCGAGCGCGAAAAAAAGCCTCTTCCAGCGGCTGTTCGGTCGTGGAAAAAGCAGCAGCCACTCTGGGAGCATCGATGGGCCATCGGATCCGGCCGCACCGATGGATGCCGAGCATGGCCTGCCCGAGGCGCCTCCCGAAATGCCTGCGTTCCTGCAGGAGCTTGGGGAGGATGATTTCAGTGCCATGGAGCCGCTTGATGAGCTGGCAGTTCCGGCCAATCTCGACGCTGTTGGGGGCGGGCTCGATGCGCTCGGCTTCGACGATTTTGCGCCCTTGTCGGCATCGGACCTTGCACCGGTCCCCGTCGCGGAAGACGACGCGCTGGCCGAAGGTGCGCTTGAGTCTGAGGAACAGCTGTTCGTGCTTCCTGATGGCGAAGATCTGATCGACGATGCTCTCGTAGAGGGGGCGACAGAGGAAGCGGCTGCCGCGGGTGGCGACGACCTTGAAGACGGCTACCTCGACGATGACGACGACGATGTGTTTTACGACGACGAAGACCTCGAAGACACCGCAGAAGCAGTCTTCGTGGATATCGAAGAGGACTCGCCAGGCGGGGTGTACCGAGGCGGAGCGCCGCGGGCGTCTACTGAAGACGACGATGATGTGCTCTCAGAGGCCATCTCCATCGTTGACATGGCGTCGGAACCCGGCCGCGACCTTTTGTCTGCATCGTCGCCTACGCAGGAGGACGCGACGGAAGAGTCTGTCTTGGACGGCCTACTCGATAGCGAAGACTTCGAGGTCGATGACAGCACCCGCTCCGTGGTGGAAGGCATCGTGGCCCCTGAAGTCATGCCGTTGCCGGCATCTCATGTTCGGGACGAGGACCTGTGGGAAGACGACGACCTTCCTGACGATGGCACGGTTGAGTACACCCGGGACGGCGCCACGTCGACGCCTCGAGCCGCGAAGTGGGCCAATGCAGTGCGGGGGGACGGAGAGCTGAGCGAGGCCGACACGCTTGTACCGCTGTCGGGCTCAGGAGTCCCCAGTGCCAGTCGTCCATATACCCTCGTGGAAGCATCCCCATCAGACTTCGATGATGCGCCGACAGACCCTCCAAAGGCCGCCAAAGCCGACCATTCGAGGCGAATGCGGATGAAGTACCATGAAGATCGGAAGCTGGCAGAGGAGCTTACTGATGGCTTGAGGCGTGGCGGGTGCTTCGTGTCCACCGACTCACCTCTGCATGTGGGCACAGAGTGCGTGTTGGAGTACTCGTCGCCTGGATTGGTCGACCCCATCGAGATTGGCGCCGTCGTGACCTGGTCGACCGCCGATGCGGGTACATCTGCTCGTGGTCATACGCCCGGCATGGATGTGGAATTCGATACGCGGCGTGCGGAACGGCACGCTCTGACCGAGCGGCTCGCCCCTCTGAGGGGCTGAGTCGGTACCGGACCGTCGCTCCATCGCGGGCCGTCCGGTCGGCGCGGAAGCGATAAGGGTGGCTCAGACGCTCAGGCCACCGTCGACAACCAGCTCCTGACCCGTGATGAATGAGGCTGCGTCGCTGAGAAGAAAGCGCACGACTGCAGCGATTTCCTCGGGGCGTCCGATGCGGCGCATGGGTATCGCCTTTTTGATCCCGTCTACCATACGAGGATCCATGCTCCGAACCATGTCGGTATCGATGAAGCCGGGAGCAACGCAGTTGACGCGGATCGATCGCTTCGCAAGTTCCTTGGCCAGCGACCGGCTCATTGCAGACACCGCAGCTTTACTCGCGGCGTAGTTCGCTTGGCCAGCGTTTCCACGAATCCCTGAGATGCTGGTGAGGTTCACGATGCTGCCACGACGTTGGCGCAGCATGACTGAAGCGGCTGCACGGCACATGCGAAATGTGCCATCCAGGTTGGTACGCAACACCGCATCCCAGTCCGCATCTGGCATGCGGAGCATCAGTCCGTCGCGGGTAATGCCCGCATTGTTCACCACGCCGTCGAGGCCGCCGAGTGCTTCGGCCTGAGCGATGATGTCCTGGCAGGCGGCCTCGTCCGTGACGTCGGCAAGGACGGCGGTGGCCCCGGTGGATTCTGCGACCTGCGAGGCGAGTTCTGCCGAGGATCGGTACGTGAAAAGGACGTGTGAACCTGCACTGGCGAGGTCTTCCACGATAGCGCGGCCGATACCTCGGCTACCACCGGTCACAATGACGACTTTGTTCTCGACGTTCACGTGATGCTCTCTGCTGAGGGGGAGGGGAGGACTTGTACCTCCGAAATGGTTTGGGCTCCAGTCAAGGCCATCACAAGTCGGTCGATGCCAAGTGCAATTCCTGCACAACGGGGCATCCGATCCACGGCGTCAAGGAATCCCGTGTCGACTGGATGAGGAGGACGCCCGCTGGCCGCACGTGTGGCGTCTGCATCCTGAATTCGCTCCCGCAGTGTGTCTGCTGCGGTTTCTTCTGCGAAGGCGTTCGCGAGCTCCATGCCCCCCAGGTAGACCTCGAAGCGGTCTGCGACGGTCCCAATGGTACGGGACAATGCGGCTTGCCACGGTGGGTACCCCCATACGATGGTGGGAGCGGTGAGGGTGGGCTCAACTTGGTCAACCCACTCGAAGAACCAGTCCTCCGGTCGCTGGTCTGCCCGGATCAGCGAGGACACTGCGCGCCGCTGGAAGAGGGGCGGAGGGCGATCGACTGCGCGCGCCGCTGCTCCGATGAGCGACTCCACTTCATCCATGAGCTCTGGAGTCCCTGCTCCCACTCGGTACCACTCCAGCATCGTGAACTCACGTGCATGGTGTGTGCCGCTCTCTTCTTCCCGAAAGCAGGACGCAATCTGGTAGATGCGCCCCAGCCCTGCAGCCAGGACCCGCTTCATCGCAAATTCGGGACTGGTATGCAGCTGAAGAGACCCCACCTGGATCGGCTGTAGGTGGGGCTCCATCGCGCCCGCTGGGACCAGGGCCGGCGTATGCACCTCAAGGTACCCATGCTGGCTGAACCATGCGCGGATTGCCTCGAGGATGTGTGCGCGCTGGCGCAGGAAGCGGGGATTCAGCAGGTGCACCGGATTCAGTTGACCCGCGAGGCGTAGGCGTTGGTTCGGGTATCGACGCGGATCTTCTCGCCCTGCTCGACGAAGAGCGGCACCTGCACCTGTGCGCCACATGCGAGAGTTGCAGGCTTTGTTGCGCCAGTCGCTGTGTTGCCGCGCACGCCGGGTTCGCAGTATTCGATGGTGTCTTCTACGAAGTTGGGCAGCTGAACGGAAATGGGGCGACCGTTGAAGAACAGGACCTCCACCGAGAGGCTTTCGGTCAGATACTGCGCCTCGTTTTTGATGGATTCCGACACGATGGCGACCTGCTCGTAGGTCTCGGTGTTCATAAAGTGATGAAATTCACCATCGTCGTAGAGGAACTGCATCTCATGCTCTTCGATGTCGGCAGCCTCGACCTTTTCTCCTGTCCGGTACGTGCGCTCAAGCACTGAGCCGGAGATCATGTGCTTGAGCTTCGTGCGGGTGAACGCGGTCCCCTTGCCCGGCTTCACGAACTGGAAATAAGTCATGATGTAGGGATTTCCGTCGATCACGATCTTGAGACCGTTTCGAAAGTCTGACGTTTCGTACTTGAAAGCCATAGTCTTCTCCAGTGCGAACTGTAGGCTGGGCGCGCCAGCCATCGGTGAGCGATCATGCTCGAGTCGGCGACCACTTCTTCAGGTGCAGGGCCGGGCTCGGGCGATGCAGGGGGTGTACGCAGAGGCTCGACAGGAAGCTGGCGGCCTCGTTGGGGCGCGGAGTATCACGATCCGGTAGACTTCGCGGACTAGGAGAATCGAATGGCGACCCGCAGGGCTACGCTCAAGTACACCGAACTGTATGACTTCTATGCAGACCACGAAGAGCATCTGAAAAATGGATTCTGCTTCTTGTCTCCAGGTGCTGTGCGGGGCGAGCTTGCACCTGAGATCAAGCTCGACATCACGATCCCGATCATCGGCAGGCTGGGTCCATTTCAGGCGCAGGTGATTCAGCGTGCCCCGGATGGCAGCTACGGCCTTCAGGTGCCCGATTTTCAGTCCGAGGCCCGTCGTGGACTCAAGAACCTCGAAGAGGCCATACAGGCGGCCGAAACATACCTCGCGCGCAAAAATGCGTCTGTCGAAGAGGAGCCTGCGGCGTCGAGTGAGCTGATCGCACGGCTTGAGAGCCGCATCGTGGAGCTTGAGGCGCAGCTTGCCGAGCGGGTGGCCGGGAGGCTGCCAGCGCAGGAGCCTGGAGTTGTCGCTTCGGTCGAGTCCGGTACTGCGTGCGAGGCTGCGGATGGCGCCCAGGCTGGGGAGACGCCGATAGATGGTGAGCCTGCGGGTGAAGCCGAGACGGTCGCGATCGCGCCAGCAGCGGCCGTTCCACCAGAATCCGAGAGTGCTGCGGGTGAGGCTGCGCCCGTCCCATCCGAGGTGGTGCGGGGCATCCCATTGTTGGATGTCTCCAACCTGGAGCCTTCGTTCGAGGGACTCACCGAGGCCAACGCCCTGCGGATGGGCGTAATGGAGATTGCGGCCTCGGGAGCGACCGGTCTGTTCACGCTGCACCAGGACGATGGTGTGGTTCGCTATGCCTACTTCAAGTCTGGGGGCCCAGTCGCCTGGAGAACGGTTCCGCTTCAAGAGCGTGAAGTCCTGGGCATGCTGCTCTTCAA
Source organism: uncultured Pseudomonadota bacterium (assembly GCA_913044235.1). GTDB lineage: Bacteria > Myxococcota_A > UBA796 > UBA796 > UBA2385 > CAJWOS01. The sequence goes on along the minus strand of CAJWOS010000014.1, from coordinate 23,626 downwards.
GGCCGGACAGATCACGAAGGAACAGCTCGAACGCTGCATCGAGATCATGCAGACGAAGGGCATCCGTCAGGGTGAAGCCTTCATCGAAATGGGCATCATGAGCTTCTCGCAGCTGATCATGGTGCTGGGTAAGCAAAACGAGTTCATCCTGCAGCATGTGCTGAAGCACTCGAAGGGGAGCTGGACCTTCCATCCATTGCCGAAGCTGCCAGAAGCGTTCTTGCCCCCTCCAGTGCGCGTGGGTGCGCTGCTCTTCCGGTCGATGATTGAAGAAGCGAAGCAGCTCCGAGGTCAGCGACTGGCCGATACGCTCCGCGAGTATGTGAACAACTACGTGCAGATTGCCGAAGGGCGGCAGGGGATGTTTGGGGACTTGGGGCTCAATTCCGCTGAGCGTCGACTGGTCGCCATCATCCAGGAGCGAACCATTCGCATGCGCGAGCTCTTCAGCATGTCGCCGCTTTCACGACAGAACACCGCGGCGGTCTTCTACGCCTTGATCTCCCTGGGGATGTTTAGCTTTGGGAACCGAGAGACCCATGCCCGCTACCTGCAGCGCATCGGTATCGACATTGGCCGAAAGAAGCGGCAGCTCATCCAGGCGACCCACTTTGACGTGTTGGAGGTGCACTGGATTTCGCTGCCAGAAGAGATCGAGGAGGGCTATCACAAGCTGAAGGAGGAGTACCGCCTCGAGTCGTACGTAGATGTGCCCGATGATCTGGCAGAGACGATTCAGCGCATCAACAAACGGGTCGACGAAGCGTATGCGGTGCTCCGTGATGCGCTCCAGCGACGCGAGTACCGCAAGACGCTTGTAGAAGAGTTCATGATCATCCAATCTGCAGAGCTGCTCGCCAAAAAGGGCGAGATGGCCGTCATGCGGCAGGAGCGGATGGTCGCGGTCAGCTGCTTCGCAAAGGCTCTGGAGCTTCAGCCTCGCAACGGAGCGTACAAGACGTCGCTGCAGCGCGCCCGAGCGGTGTAAAGCAACGGGCTACGGTCGTCTGGCCGACCAGGCCATCTACTGGCTCACGGTGGTACGGTCTTGACTTCGCTCAGCACCCTCCCCACAGCCTACACATATAGGGGCCACAAGCAAAACGGGCGTCCACCGAGGGACGCCCGCAGGAACGAACACCGATCCGGTGGCTCAGTGGTGGTGGCCCTGAAGTCGCGACGGAACCACGTGCACGTGGTCGGGGTCGGCCTGCATGAAGGGGTCGGTGAAGGTGAGGGGCGGCACGCTCGTGAGGAACCAGATCACCACGTAGGTGAACATTCCCAGGAACCCGAGTGTCATGCCCACTTCCACGGCTCCGAGAGGGAGCGTCTCTTCTTTCCAGATGCTGGGCATATTCACAAGGAACCGTTCCAACCAGATGCCCACAGCAAGCACGCCGGTGACCATTAGGTATGCGGCAGGCACTTTCTTCAGGCCGCGCGATGTGAGCATCGCAAAGGGAGCCACGAAGCAGAGCATTATCACGACACGGGTGAGCGTGGCCCAAGGCTCAAGCTCGGTACGGATGAGGATGGCCACGGTTTCTTCGGTCATGTTTCCGTACCAGATGGGCAGGTACTGAGCGAAGAGCGTGTACATCCAAAACATCGTGAAGCCCAGTGTGAGCTTTCCGAGGTCGTGGTAGAGCTTTGGCGGAAATGCGCCTTCGACCTTGAGGGTCTTGCGGAACAACATAGTGTAGATGGCGAGGTACACAAAGCCGCTCCAGATGCAGCTCATGAAGTACCAAGCGGGGAACATGTTGGCGAACCAGTGGGGCATCAGCGACATCGACAGGTCGACAGCCATCACGGTGTAAACACACGCGTAAGTGATGCCGAGCAGCGGAGCGAGGCGGGCCTGTGTTCGCTGCGATGCTTCCGCCTCGACCTCTTCCCCTTTCCAGCCGCCGGTGTTGGCGATGATGGCAGCGAGCCCGGTTGGCTCCCAGCCGTAGCGTTCCTTGGCTGCACCGGCGTCTGACCGAACACTCGCCCGAATGAAGAGCAAGTCGAGCACAATCAGTACTGCGAGGAGAATTCCCACACGCGCGACGAAGAACACAGGGAAGGGCGCGTGGTCCGCGCCCTCAACGGGGCCGGATCCAAAGAAGTACACCCACTTGTGCAACCGGCCGAACTCTTCGGGGTGCCAGTGCGTCCACTCGTAGATTCCCAGGCCGCCACCGAGGAGGAATGCCATCAGCAGGACATACATCGGGATCATCATCAGGCCGAAGGCCTCACACACCCGCTTGAGTGGCCGTCCCCATCGACCCTTCACGATGACAAGCGCCACAGCAAGCATCATGCCGCCCTGGGCAATGCCGGCCCAGTACATGAAGTTCACGATGAACGCTCCACCGGTACGGGTGGGGTCGTTGATGAAGCCATACGCCGCCGCTGCGATGCCTATCGCCATCAGCGCAAAGCTGACCATCTTCACGCTCGATGGCATCGAGCGTGGAGCTTCAGCCACGTACTTGCCGAAATCTATATGTTGTCCCATTTGGACCCCGTTTCTCAGAGACCGCCAGAGTAGGCGGCTCCGTCGAGTGTGCGAATGTAGGAGACAATGGCCCACATTTCGTCGTCATCCATCGCCTGACCGTAGCCTGACATTACGGCCGCCCCGTTGCGAATGGTGAGGTAGAGATACCCGTCGCTGCGCAAGGCGGTGACGGCGCCGTCTCCGCTCAGCATGGGGGGGAGGATTGGGTAGCGCTTGCCACTGGTATTGTCGGCGACAGGAGCTCCCCCCTGTCCCTCCACGCCGTGGCAGGCTGTGCAGTAGGTGTTGAACATCTGTTCGCCCGTAGCCACGGCGGTGGTGTTCACCGGGTATGGATTGCGAAGCGCTTGCCCTTCGGGCGTCATCCGGTCGCTGTTCGGCGCCCAGCGGTTGATCGAGACCGCACCTTCTGGCACGGTCATCATGTTCCACTCGTAGCCACGGTAGAAGTACGCATCGACCATGTCGATGTCCCAAGGCAACGCCATGGCGGTCGAGGACAAGCTCAGGCCGACAACGACGGTAGAGGCTCGGGCTGCAAGCCGAAGATTAGCCATTGTTGGACTCCAGCCCCGTGACTTCGGCTGCGCCGTTGTCGTTGAGGATGTTTCGAACACGTTGAGCATCGGCCTGTGCGAGACCGTTGACGACCAAGCCGAAAACATCGTCGGAGAAGCGAGGGTCCCGCACTTCAGACTGGAGGCCGTGAGATGGAAGTCCACACATCAACAGGAGCCCCGCGAGGGTGAAGAGACTTCCGAAGAGGATGGTCGATTCAAATGTGATGACGATGAACGCGGGGATGGAAACCAACGGCTTCCCGGCGGGGATGATCATTGGCCAGTTTGTATGGGTGAGCGACGCTACACTGAAGCCCATAGACCCACCGAAGAGTGCGCCGCACAGCGTAAACCACCGTATTGGGCTCGGCCGTCCATCGTAGAGCTGCTCCTCAATCTCGTGCCGTGGAAGCGGAGCGGTCACCACCATGTTGGTGTAGCCAGCCTGCTTCAGAGCATCGATGGCATCAACCAGACAGTCCAGGTGTGGAAAGACGCTCTTCATGGCCCCCGGTGTAGGGGGCAAGTACTCGATTTCTTGCGAAGTCATTTGGCCGCCACCTGGTCAGACTTGAGGGGAGGACGAATAAGTTCCTTGATTTCCGCCACTGCGACACTCGGCATGATCTTGATGAACATGACGAACCACATGCCGAACCAGCCGAAGCTACCAACCATAATGCCGAGCTCGACCCATGACGGTGCGTAGTAGGTCCAGGACGCCGGGTCGAACTGGTGGGCCAAGGAGCTGGCGATGATGTTGTACCGCTCGAACCACATGCCGATGTTGATGATGATGGACACCACGAACAACACCACCAGGTTTCGACGCATCGAAGGGATCCACCAGATGAGGGGTGCGAGGCAGTTGCAGAACACCATCATGTAGAACACCCAGCCGTATTCCTCGCCGACAGCTCGGTAGACGAAAATGCCCCACTCGTAGGGGTTATCCGAATACCAGGCGATGTAGTGCTCGACGCCGTAGGCATAGGTGAGGATGGTACCGGTGAGCAGACACATCTTCGCAAGGGACTCGTAGTGCCAGACGTTGATGTACTTTTCCCACTTGAAGATCAGGCTCATCGGAAGGAGCAGCGTAATGACCATCGCGCAGCCGGAGAAGATGGCGCCAGCAACGAAGTAGGGAGGGAACAGCGTGGAGTGCCAGCCGGCGGTCTGGGCCATCGCGAAGTCCCAGGACACGACGCTGTGCACGGAAAGGACCAGCGGTGTCGCGAAGGCGGCAAAGAAGCCATAGGCGGCCATGTAGTGGCGCCACTGACGGTCCGTGCCGCGCCAACCGAGAGCGAGCGCATCATAAATCTTTCGGATGGTTCCGGTCGTGCGGTCGCGAACGGCCGCGATGTCGGGGATCAGCCCGATGTAAAAGAAAATGGTCGACACGGTGAAGTAGGTTGAGACCGCGAAGACGTCCCACATCAGCGGGCTCTTGAAGTTCTGCCAGAGCTGCCGCTGGTTGGGGTAGGGGAACAGCCAGTAGGCATTCCAAGCGCGCCCGACGTGAATCGCTGGGAACAGTGCTGCACTCATGACCGCGAAGATGGTCATGGCTTCCGAGGCCCGGTACACGCCGGTTCGCCACTTCGACCGGAAGAGGAAGAGAATGGCGGAGATTAGCGTGCCTGCGTGGCCGATACCAACCCAGAACACGAAGGTGGTGATGTAGACACCCCAGAAGACGGGAGGCGCGTAGCCCCCGACGCCAAGGCCCATCGTAAGCTGCAGGAACCAGCAGTACCCACCCCAAGCGAGGAGGGCGACGCAAAAGCCCAGCAGCCCTACGTAGGCTGCAGAAGGCTTGAACAGCGGTTCGAGAATATCGCGGGTGACCGCGCCATAAGTAAGCCCTTTCACGGTCGACTCCTCAGTGCATTTCGCTGTGTTTGGTGTCGTGGCCGCCCTTGCTGCCATGACCATGTTGGTCATGGTGCGAACCACCGTGAGATTTGTCGTGAGCGTCGCCGTGCGACTTTCCATGGGAGTCGCCATGGTCGCCACCATGGTCGCCACCATGGTCACCGCCGTGGCTGCCATGATGAAGCGGCTGTGCCGGGATGAAGTTCACACGTGCGAGGTACCGAACCCCAGGCTTCGTGTTGAGCTCACCCAGCATCGCGAAGGCCCGCTCGTCCTGGAATTTCTTCGAGACCCGGCTCTCGGGGTCGTTGAGGTTCCCGAAAGTAATGGCCTTGGTGGGGCAAGTCTGTGCACATGCCGTCACGTTGTCCATATACGAGTCCGGAACCGTCTTCCCTTCGTCCCGCCAGAGGTCCTTTGCTTCCCGAATCTTGTGGATGCAGAAGGTACACTTCTCCATGACACCCATCTCGCGGGTGAGGACATCGGGATTGAGCATCAGGTTGAAGCTGTCTGGCCACTTGTAGCTGTGGTAGTTGAAGCGGCGAGCCGTGTATGGGCAGTTGTTTGCGCAGTAGCGCGTGCCCACACAGCGGTTGTAGATCATCGCGTTGAGACCATCAAGGTTGTGGTATGTAGCGAGGACCGGGCAGACTCCTTCGCAAGGAGCGTGCGAACACTGCTGGCACATCACCGGCTGGAAGCGGATGTCAGGAGTCTCGCCCTCGCCCTCCCAGTACCGGGACAAACGGGTCCAACCCATGTGCCGCGAGAGCCGGATCTGATCCGGACCGACCACCGGAATGTTGTTTTCGGCGTAGCAAGCGGTCTCGCAAGCACCACAGCCGTTGCACCGGTTGAGGTCGATGGCCATGGCGAAGCGGTAGGTCGGATGTTCCGGCTCTGGATACATGTCGAGGATGCCCGCGTCGATTGCGCGCTGGTCGACAGGCGGGTGATGCATCGAAACGATGCTTGCAGGGCCATGCCCCTTTCCGATGTCTTCTACGCTCACCACGTAGTTCACACCCCGGCCATCGGTGTCGATGTTGCCGAGATACTGGTGCATATGCGTTTCGGTTCCAGCCTTGGAAATCGTTGCCTTGGTGCCGACCTTTAGGACGCCAGAGCTGTCCGTCGCACTCCCCACCAACTTCATGGGGTTGGAGCCGTAGCCGGCATACCGCCCCGCGCTGTCGTGGCCGTTGCCCATCACCACAGCGATGGTGTCCTTGCGGATGGATGGTGAGCCGAACCAAGCCATGCTTTGCACGCCCTTCGCGGTCTTCACCTCAACCTCGTCGTACTTCTCGAGGCCCATTTCTTCGGCCACCGAAGGGTGCATCTCCACCCATGTGCCCCAAGTGTACGAGCTGAGAGCCTCAGGGCTCTCTTGGGCCCAGGGCTTGTTCGCATGCCGTCCATCGAGCAGGTACGGGTGTGGGAACAACACGAGGTTCTTCTCGCCGGAACCATCGAGAACAGCCGCTTTGACGACCGGGGGGGTGGTCATTGTGACTGCAGCGCCAGTACGTGCCGGACGCTTGAACCACCCGCCGCGCTGGAGGGCATCGGTCCAGAAGGTCTCAAAAGAACCTGGCCTGCCTGCCTTTTGATCCCAAATGGCGGCTTTCCACCAAGCACGGAGCCATGTGCCGAAGTCCGGTGCGTCGAGAGCGGGCATCGAAACAGCAGGACCTGCCGCCTCCGCACCCTCGGCAGCGGCTGCCGCCGCAGCAGGTGCCCCTTCCGATTCCTCAGTACCCACTGCCTCAGGCGGGGCGGCGAGCCCAAGCTCGTCGGCCAGCGCGAGCAGGACGTCGCCAACCTGCCGCGTGTCTTTCAGCGGCATCATGGTTGCCTGCTGCAGGGTGTGCACCCCAGGCTTGGCCTCAGCATCGCCCCATGTCTCAAGCGTGGAGCCTGGCGGGAGCACGATGGCGTCCCCGGCGATCGAGTCGCTGGGCTCCAGCGCGAAGGCGACCACCGTGGCCTTGCTCAGGGCGTCGCCCGCCTTGAGGTCGCCCGGAAGGGTGTAGGCAGGGTCTGCGCCATCCAAGAAGATGACGCCGCCTTCACTATTCGCGACCAGTGCCGCAACGTCGGCATGGTTGCCGAGGTCTGCGATGTTCAGCCCGTCGCCAAACGTGACCGTCTTCCCGATGTTCCCAGCCACTTCGTTCAGCAGCAAAGATGCAACTGCGAGGACGGTAGGGTCGGCTGCGGTCGAAATACCACCAGGCAGCACGACGCTGGGGTGCTTGACGAGCCATCCTGCGATTTCGGTCATCCGTTCCGCAGACACGCCAGCAGCGGCAGCGGCAGCGGCAGGGTCCGCGCCAGCAACAAGTGCCTTTGCTGGACCGGAGTAGCCATTCTTCTCGGCGACGAGCTTGGCGAGCGCCATGGCTACCAGGGCCTCGGTGCCCGGTGCGGCCTGCAGATGAAGGTCGGCCACTGAGCTTGTGGAGCCGATTCGGGGTTCCACAACCACAGTGCGTGCAACGAAACCACCCACGTCGGGGTCGCGTCCGTCGGCCCAGCCGCCTTCCATCGCCCCGTCGCCCCAAGTGGAGAGAAACTCGGCGCCAAAGCTGAGCACGGTGTGCGCAGTCTCGAGGTGGTACGTGGGCACGTCGCTCCGACCGAAGACGGCCTGGGTCGCCGCGCGCATGGCATCCATGCCACTTACGGGTTCGTGGTGCAGCACTGAGCCGCCGAGAGCCTCGATAAAGGAGGTGATGAGCGCGCCCGTCGCACCGCTTCGGCTCTGCCCCAGCCAAGAGATGGGCTTCCCGGCCGCACGCGCAGCAATGACCGCGTCCTTTACCTTCGCGAGGGCATCGTCCCACGACATCGGCTCGCCGGCCACCATCGGACCCTCGAACCGGTCGGGGCTGTAGGTGCCCTGCAGCCCCGCATGCCCCATCGAGCACAGTGAGCCTTTGCTGACCGGATGCTCCGGGTTGCCGTCCAGCTTGACGATGCGGCCTTCGCGATTTCGCGCAATCACACCACAGCTCGCGGGGCACTCGTTGCACTGCGTCGCAAAGAAGGTGGGCGTGCCGGGAACGATTTGTTCTGGCTGCACCTTGTAAGGAAGCGCTTTTTCTTTCGGGACCCGAGGGTCGCAAGCGACCGCACCTGCTGCAACGGCTGTTGTGGCAGTGGTCTTAAAAAAGTCGCGTCGGTTGATGTTCTGCATATCAGGCTCCGACCGGAATCACTTGTGACAGGTCCAGCAGTCTTTCATTTCGGCACGACGAAGCTCGGCTCTGGCGCCGTAGTTTTCGTCGACATTGGGATGCGACTCGTGGCAAGTCAGGCACCAGCCCATGGACAGCTCGCTGACCCGGTAGGCGACAGTCATGTCGTCCTGAACTTGCCCGTGGCACTCCTGGCAGGCCACACCGCCCTTCACGTGGCGTTTGTGGGTGAAGTACACGAAGTCGGGGAGGTCATGGACCTTCACCCAGGGAATTGGCTCGCCCGACTCGTAGTGTTCTTTGAGCTTCGCGAGGTCGGCTTGCGCCTGTTCACTGCGGCCTTCCGTTGGGACAACCTTGTGGCAGTTCATGCAGGTTTCGGTGGTGGGAATGCCTGCATGAATGGAGCGTCGAGCGTTGAAGTGGCAATATTGACAATCGATGTTCAGCTTGCCCGCATGCAGCTTGTGGCTGTAGTGGATCGGCTGTTCCAAGACACCTTCAGAGCCGACGGCGCCGTACGCGACGCGCTCGTCGTTCCAGCTACGCTCGGGGTCGGACAGAAGTGGGACCGGTGGCGGCAGCAGGTAGTGGAGGCCCGTGGGGAACGCTTCTTCGACCTCGGGGTCTTGGGCTTGGACCGTTCCGGCAATCGTTGCAATCGCGATGCCGGCCACGACCACCGGTGTGGCGAAAAGTACTGCGCTCTTCCAATGAGCCATCACGCCTTCCCTCAGGAGCGATTTTTGCCTCCTGTGCAGGTGAGAACCGGTAGTAATGCCTCACGGAGACGGCCACAACCGATAGTGTCTCCGAACGTCTCAGCATGACGCGGCTAATGAGGCGAAAGGTGTCTATGTTAAGTCGTTTTGGGCCGTTTTTGATAGCTGGATATTGTCACAAGAGAGCGCGAAAAGCGCCTTCGGACTGCACGCGACACCTCCGAAGCCAGCCTGTCGGTGTCGCCTGGGCGCGTCTACCGTTCGTGCTTCCCGCAGAACGATGACGAGGCACGTCGCGCGTGACGAGCGCGATTGTCATTCGGACTCGACTTCCGGCGGGCTATTCGGAGTGAACGAAGTGCTGCCGATGTCGTGAGAACCGCTTGTGGCAATCGTCTCCACTGTGGCATCGCCCGAGAGGGAAACCCAGCCGACGTCTACCGTGGGGACAAAACGCACTTCGGCGACCTCGATCAACGAGGAGTTGGTCATCTCCGTCGTGACCTTCATGGGGGCTCCGCCCTCCAGCTCGATCCCGTAGCTGCGGATGTAGTCTCCCCATTGGTCCGAGGTCTGGTCTTCGAGGAGGAGGTCATAGGAACGCAGGATGGGGAAGCCGACTCCGGAAGCATCCAGACCGATTCCAAGGTCGTCCTGCGTCATCGGTGGTTGGGCTGAATACGAACCATGTGGATAGTCCACCGAGGCACTGCCTGTGGCGGTTGTGAGAACCCCATCGAAGCCGATCACGGTGTAGTAGACCGAAATTTCGCTTTGTGCGTACGGGATGGCTCCGTTCATATCGGAGCGATCCGCAGGGTCGGCATCGTTGTCTGTCGGCGCCCAGCGCTTGATGCCCGAGACGGTCAGAGTCGCGGTATCACCGGACAGTGTGGGCTCTCCGATCGTGAAACCCCAGCCCTTGGTCGTGTAGCCGAGCGCCGGGTCGTAGTCGGTCGGGTAGTCCGCGCCCTGGGCGGTGTTGGACGAGACACGGAAGCCGGCAAAGGCCGCAGTGACCGAGCCCGCATCGGCGATTCCTGGAACATCAAGAGTAACGGTCTCGCTGAAGGCACCATCTGGTCCGACGACTAGGTCCAGTGAGCCGTGTCCTACAAACAAGCCCGGCGCTGTGACCCGACTTTGTGCCACCCGGAATCGCACAAAGTCGAGCGCGATGTCGCCTGTCGAAAAGTCGCCGCCGATGATCCCGGAGGTAATGGTGCCATCTGCTTCGATGAACAACTCTGAGAGGGACACACGGTGGGAGAGAAAGTCCCACGTATGGTTGAAGCCGGCGAGCACATGATGGGACTCGAGCGTTCCGGAGTCTTTGGAGTAGCCGCATCCGGCTGCCATGGAGGCCAGCGCGAGAGGGAGGAACAGCCGGGTGACGGACGGAAAGAACATGTCTGTGATCCTGGGACGATGAACAGCGATGGCACGTGGGCACGACGGTTGATGGAGCGCATTGTTCGACAGCCAGAGCGAAAGCGCAAACCGCAATGCTCCAATCGCCACGCCGCCAGATTACGAGGATGTGGGCGCAGCCCTCGGAGGCAACCGGTCATGGATTCCAACATTCGGCGCGGTGTACCCTGGTTGATTGCGTGTGGTGTCGTCATTGGGCTGCTGACAGCCTGCAATCGGGCGGACCGCAACGCGCTTCCGGAGCCATCGGCCGGTCCGGTCGTGGAGCCGGTGGATGCGGCACCGCTGGAGAGAGGCTCGGTTCCCATCCGCTCGGAGCAGGCTCCGGTAGCTACCGCCCGGTCTGCCCAGGAGCTGTACACGAGTTGTCGCGATCGCGTGGAGGGGCAGAACGCTTCAGGCGAGTGCAAGACCGATGCTGACTGTCAACGAGCCGGGTGTTCGCAAGAACTCTGCATTTCGACTCGGGAAGCGGCAGACGGCCCGATGTCTACCTGTGAAGTCCGGCCCTGTTTTGCGGTTCTTTCGGCCTGCGGCTGTACAGACAGCGTATGTGTTTGGTCTCTCGGAGAGTGACGTGCGGATCACCGGTGGCACATTGAAGAACCGTCTTGTCCCGGTGGTGGCGCGACCCGGCCTGCGCCCGACGTCTTCGCGGGTGCGCGAAGCCATCTTCCACCGCTTGATCGGACGCTTGCAGGGGGCGCGTGTGTGGGATGCGTTCGCGGGGTCCGGGATCTTGGCGCTCGAAGCTTGGAGTCGGGGGGCCGAGGTGGTTGTTTGCACAGAGCGGGACCGCCAGGCTGCGCACCAGATCCGCAAAACTGTGGGCCAGCTTGGTGCCAACATCGACGTACGCTCCCGCGATGCCCGTCGCATGTCAGCGGAAGACTTTGCGGTCATTTTTGCCGACCCGCCGTATGACCAGGCGCCGGAGCCGTGGCTCAGAGTCCTTGCGCCCGCGCTGGCTCCGGGTGGTGTGCTCGTGTTCGAACACCGCACCGGTGCGCTTCGGCGAGGGCGACACGGGGAGCTTCAGGTGACTTGGCAGCGCCGATATGGCGACACGTCGGTGAGCTTCCTGGAGCACTCCCTGTTGCCATCAGGGAATGTGGAGCGGGCGGACCGCACTCCGCTCAAACCGGACCCAGTCTCGTAGAATCTCGGCATGATCGAACGCAAAGGTCTGCCCGTCTAGGGTGGGGACCTTCTGGCTCAGAGTGCTCGCGAGGTGCTCGAGCTTCACCCATCGCACCGCCCGAGCATCATCGGCGGCTTCCGCCCGACTCGTGGCATCTACCTCTCCCGTGAACACCACAGACATCGTGTGCTTCCGGGGGTCGCGCGCAGGGTCAGAGTACACGTACAGCAGCGAAGTGAGCCGGGGAGAGAGGCCGGTTTCTTCCTCGACTTCTCGCACCGCCGCGTTTTCGACCCGCTCTCCTTCGTCGACAAACCCGCCGGGTAGCGCCCAGCCATGGGGTGCGTTGAGCCGTTCGATTAGCAGTACCTCGACCGAGCGCGTGCGACGCACCACAACCACATCCACGGTGGGGGTGGGATTCTTCCAGTTCATCTCAACCGCTCCCGGTCGGTGCGACAGGCCTCCATCGCGTCGGCAGAGAATTAGCACACTGCTGTTGCTTGGCTATGAGGGACCGAGGAGGTGGTCGAATGTCGACTGCGGAGCACATTGTCGTAGGTGCCGGCCACGAAGCCACCCGTGTCGCTGCAACCCTAATTGCGGCTGGGCATTCAGTGTCGCTGATTCGGGTGGGAGGCCAGCTCCCCCCGGAGCTGGCCTGTCACGGCCGTGCTTCGTGGCGCAAGATGGACGGCGACCAGAGTCTTGCCAACAATGTGCTGGGACCGACCAGGGCACAGGCGAAGAGCACCAGAGGTGTCCTGGTCTCTGGGAGCACGCACGCGCTGCCAATGTCACCACTGACTTTCGGTCGTATTGTGCCCAACGGTCACCGACGGCTTGCCGCTCGCAGCTGGCTGCGTGCTCGAGCCCGCAACGCCCTCGCGGAAGTGGTTGGCGGTGGGCAGGAAGAGCGCACGTATCGGGACTGGGTCGTCCGGCGGATGGGGACACCAGCGTACGACATATTGTATGCAGACTACGCGGAGCGGCGCTGGGGGCGCTCTGGAGAGGACATCGCAGCCTCAACAGCGCGAGTTGCCCACAGTCCTGCACTTGCCACCCAACGGGTCGTGCCCGCCGACATCCGCGACCATTCCGCGACCCGCGCGGAGGCATTGGTCGCTGCCGATGGCGGTCGAATCATCGATGTCGACACGGTTCGCTTTCGGGTGGACCGCCGAACGTTGAGCTGCGTGGAAGCCGATGATGAAGCCCATCTTGTCGGGGAGCGTCTGGTTTGGGCTGTGGCGTCACCGGCAGACGTGGCCGGCTGGCTTGGCGCGGCTTGTCCTCCCGCCGCAGCGCATCTCGCTTCCGATCTTGCCACGGTTCCCAGCATCCGTGTCCGCCTCTCGGGGGCCTCGAAAAGCCATCCGGATGAGGTACACGTCCTCGATGCTGGGCCATGCTGGCGGCTTGTGCGGGCTCCCGACGACCCGGATGCATGGATCGTGTCTTCGACCGGTGCATTTTCTGCCTCGGTGGTGGAAGACATTCGGGACTTCGCCGTGCAGAACGGCTTGGTGTCTGCCGACTGTACGGTGGTGGCGGCGGGCGCCGTTCCTGGGGGTATGCCGGTATGGGGCCCTGTGGCGCATGCACGGCTGCGCACCGTACTCGACACGTATGCGGCGCTCGGAATCCGCCTCTCCGGCAGCGCAGGAACCTTGACGGCCCTCGACCCGACAAGCCTTGTACAGCACGCGAGACTGCTCTTGGATGCGGGCAGTGCAGAGCTCCAGGAAGCTTGGCGGGTGGTGGCGGCGCCACCCACGCTCGTGGAGGACTTGGGGGCGCGGATTACCCACTTTTTCGCAGACGCTTGAGGAGCGGGCGCTACTGTTTGCTCGACGCATCGTACGCTTGCGTCAGGCGGTCCGTTGCGAATCCCTGCGCCGCCGGGGAACCCCAAGGGTACCGCCCCGCGGTGAGGGCGGTGCTTCGGCCCTTATCCGCGCTGGCCCGGAGCTCAAGCCCACCATTGAGCTCGCATGGCCCCGCTTCATCAAAGGCAAAGGTCCACCAGAAGCCGTCACTGTGCTCGACCAGGGTCTTGTCCACCCCTGGGCTGTCCAAGTGCAAAGAGAGTCCGTCGCCGAGACAGGCGGAGAGGACTGGGTCCACCCAGTTCCAGCGCTTTCGCCAGCGCTGATCATCCGGGCGGGTCTGCCACACACGCTTGGGTGTGATCAGGATGGTGCGCGTAGGGCGTGGCTCGGTGAGGTCTACCGGGGACCAGGTCAGCGCCTCGCACGGATGGCGTCCTTCGCAGCGGTTCCACTCGTGGGGACCAAAACGCCCGGCCAGTTGCGGTGTGGCGCGGTCTACCTGTGTCCAGGCACGCGGGAGAACCGACCGAACGGTAGGACCAGCCGATGCTTTATCCTCCGACGTTGGAAGGACCTCCGATGGCGAGCTGGAACTGCACCCGATGCTCAGGAGCAGCGCCAGGCTCCGGCGGCTCAGCCGCCTGCCTTGAGATTGTTGCATGATTCCACTTCGAATGAGCCGGACAACGAGCCATTCTCGAAGGTCAGGTCGAACTCGCCGATCGCATGGTCTTTCTTGGAAATCTCGGTCACATCGATGTAGCCATCAACGGCCTCGTAGACCGCGAGGCTTCCGCCTTGGACGGAGATCACGTGGGCTGTCACGAGCGACTCGCCCGCCACAGAGATATTCTCTGCCACAACACTGTCGTCGGCGTAGGTGAACAGCAGGGCGTTCTGGTTGTAATCCGTGGGCGCCTCAGCACCAGATTCGAAGCTGCTGCCCCGCTTCACCCACGACATGTCGAGGCACTCCGACTCGTGATCGGTAAACACGATCGAAGGACCCCCGAAGAAGTACGCGTTGGCATTTATCTTGAGGCCTTCTACGCTTCCCTTGACCTCAGCGAAGGTGCCTCCGCTGCAGCCGATGGTTGTGAACGCAAGGCCACAAAGCCACATCCTGCCTGTTGGTTTGGCGCATCTCAGCATGGTTTCATCCTCCGCGCGGGACACTGCCCGCTGTGCTGCGGCACCTGTAGCGATACAGACGCATGGCGTCACCCGTTCCGTGTCGACCAAACCCTTTCATTGAGAGTCGCTTGATGCCACTGCTTCGCCCAGATGCCGCCGTGGACCGTATCGTTGGCCTACCGCGGGGCGGCGGTGCAATTCGGCCACACATCCGTGGTCGGGTCTTGGAGATACTGATCGACCATCCCCAGGCCGCTGGGGCCGTCAGTCCCGGCATGATGGTGGACCTGGTGTCAGTGGTCGACACGCTGCCCCAATATGCAGGCTGGCCGGTGGTGGTTCACAGCTCGGCACCCCGAGCATTTTGTGCTGGGGGTGATCTTCGGAGTGTGCGGGCACACCTGATGGAAAATGAGGCTGCCAGTGCCATGGTCGACGTCATGACCTGGGCGCTCGATCGACTTTCTGCGCACTCAGGGGTTGTCCTGGCAGCGGTGGAGGGGCCGGCATTGGGGGGAGGCGCAGAGTTTCTGACCGCATGTGATCATCTCGTTCTGAGTACGTCGGCTCGAGTGGGATTCGTCCATGCTTCGCTCGGTGTGTCTCCGGGTTGGGGCGGAGCGGGCCGCCTGGTGCGTCGTGTCGGGCGGCGGCATGCGCTGATGTGGCTGGCCGATCCTCGACCTCGATCCGCGGAAGCGTGCGCGCGGATGGGGATGGCAGACCAGGTTGTCCCGGCCGGAGCGGCACTCGAATCGGCCCAAGGGCTTGCGGCAGATCTCGCGCGCAGCCCAGAAGGTGCTCGTGCGGCCGTGGCCGCGCTCGTGAAGGGAGGAGCAGAAACAGAACGCGCCACATTTCTGCGCCTCTGGGGGGGGGCGGATCATCTCGCCGCTCTGGCGGCTGTGCGAGCGGGCCGATGATGCGGGGGCTCCCGATCGCGGCCTGGCTCTTCGCGTGGGGGTGTGCGCCAAAGGCACGCAGTCCGGAGCCTGTCGGCGATATCGCACCATCCGTGCCGAGCCGGGAGCAACCATCCGCAAAGCAAAGAGGAGGTCTCGATGCCGGGGTCTACGCCACCGATGGACCGGGTTTCCGCATCCCGGTACCGGTGGGCTGGACATGGATGGAAGGTCCGCCGAACGCCTCTCTACAGCTTCGGGTACAGGATGACGCGAGCGGCGTGCTGGTGGAGATCTGGCGTTTTTCGGGAACGGATGTGAGCCTCCGGCCGCGAGAGGGTTGCCCCTGGCGGTTCCAGGATGTGGGTTCGTACGAAGGGCCCGGCGGACTGCAGCACCGGTCCGTGGCCACATGCGTGCCGGACAATGCCGAAGAACCGCGCGTGTTTGCATGGACCGTGGTGGGACGCGACGCGGTCTGGCAGGTCGAAGGGCATGTGCCGCCGGCCCGATTGATCGAAGGAATCGCGGCGGTTCGATGGCTCGTTGGGGAGTTCGAGCTCCTGCCCTGACCGCTCCAGCGGTGCGCCCTCAGGTTTCCGAGCGACGACGAATGGCGACCATCAGCAGCGGGAAACCAAACAAGGCAAATCGACCTGGAGAGGGCCCGACGGCGCCGCAACCGAGGTCGCATCCTGCGTCGGCATCGTCACAGCCCGCCGCTTCATACGACACCGCACCGATGTTGGCGTAGAGCGCAAGCCAGTCCGCTGATTCGCCGGTCGAATCCACCGTGAGTGCTGTGAGGCCGAGCCCCTCGATCGCCGGGAGCGCGATGGTGGTCTCGCCGAGCAAGCCCGCAACGATGGGCCCCACGAGTGTGTCGAACACATCAGGCAGCGCCGCTTCGATCTCTGCATTTGCGGTGGGTACGAGGTCGTTGTGAGTGACAGACGCATCGACATCTTCACCGGCGAGGGCGATCTCCAACCCCAGGGTTCCGGTGATGGGGTCAAAGGGGAGGTTTACACCTGCGTCGAGCCCAACGTCTACGCCCATGAGCCGTGTCTGGCGGTGGTCGAGCTCCGCGTAGAAGTCGAGTCCGAGCTGCTCTACGTTGACCGCCACGTCGGTCTCGGTGGTAAATGCGAGCTCGGGCGGCAACGCTGGCCGGGTGACGATCAGCATTGGCTTCGAGGTCTCGAAGAAGGGGTCGAAGGTCTCGCCGGCGAGGATTCCGAGGAGGTTCGTGTCGATCGAGAAACCGTCGGTCAGTTCACTGTCTACGTTCTGGCAGAGCAGCCCCGCCCGCCAGAGGGCGTAGAGGGCTTGGTTGCCGAACTCGTCGGATAGGAAGATGCCCGCGTGGTGCGCGCCAGGGCCCGACCCGATGTCGGGCGTGTCGGAAGCGATGTGGTAGCTGCCGCCGGGATCAAAGGCCGAAATGCAGTCGGCAGGCTCTCCAGCGTCGAGCAATCCGGCCATCGCGATCCGCAGGCCTTCTTCGCGGATGCGAATCTCGTGCGGATACAGCGTGAGATTGGCAACAACACCACTCAGGTCGAGCTCCTCCTCGATGTATACGGAGCTCGAGGCGTCTTCGAACAGAGCCTCGATCTCCGGCACAAAGCTGGAGATCGCATCGTCGATGAAGCCGTCGGCGAGCGACAGGACGAGGTCGAAGATCGACAAGCCGAAGATTCCGAGAATGTCTTCAACGGTTCCGATGGCACAGTTGTCGAGATTGATCTGTGAGCCCGACAGCGTGTAATCGACGGCAAGGTCTCCCACATTGGTGTCGATGATGGGGCGTCCGTCTTCGCCCGTCACGATCCGCATGTCGATGATCGTAGATGCGGTCACTGTAAACGGCTCCACATGGCCATCGCAGGTGTCTTCGATGCATTCCAGCATCGTGTAGAGCTCAAAGGTGTCGGATGCCTCGTTGACCTGGATGTCTACCGAAAGATCGAGCGAGATGTATCCGTCTCGCGGCACGATCTGCGCGTCCGCCACGGAGAGGGAGATCCACATGTTCTCGAGGGCATACTCGTACCCGCCCAACCAGCACTGACCGGCAACGCCCTCGTAGCCATCGCCCAGCGGGTCGATGGAGATCCCCGAAGGCAAAAGCGTGGGGATGATGTCGGTCAGAGACGCAAAGCCCTCTGGCGTGAGGTCGATGACGAGCGCTTCGTCTACGGGAGTTCCAGCGGGGTAGGTCTCCGCGGCTGCCGGAAGCGAAGCGACGAGGAGCAGGCCGGGCCAGAATCGAGCGGGGGACATCGGATGCTCCTTGGCAGGGCAGTGGCCCAGCGGGCGCGATGCAACATGGCGGGATTCGTAGATCTACGGCCCCGCCAGCCGCACGCCGTATGGTACTGCCGGTCTTGCGTATATGCCACGGCCCTGTGGATTTCCCACAGGAAACCAACGAAACCAGCGAAATCGGTTGACGCTCAAGATGGGGCACAGTAGGTGCTGGGCGCTCGTCAGCCTACCCGTGTGCGTGTGCAGGGCGGCGGAGACAAGTACCCATTTGGCCAGGTAGCTCAGTTGGTAGAGCAGCGGACTGAAAATCCGCGTGTCGGCGGTTCGAATCCGTCCCTGGCCACCTTCTTTTTCTTGGCTGCAGCACTGAGCGGCTGTGGGCAAGACTCGTGCGACGAGCTCTGCGCCGAGATGTCATGGCGGATGAGAGCCTGTGTGCGTGAGTGGCCGGAAGACTGGAGCGAGGTTGGCGCCCGTGGACGGCCCAACTTCCGTCGAGCGTGCCTGAACCAGTGGGCAGATGAACGGGCGCAGCTCGAGTCTTGGGATCTCGACGATGCCCTCGATCAATGCAGCGAGACGTCCGTTGCTCTTCGACGTGCGGATGAGCGCGGCACAACCTGCGACGAGCTCCGGGCGATGTACTTGGAGCCTTGAGGTCCACTCCGGGGGTCAGTCTGTACCGCGCGCGATGTACTGCACGTCGGTCAACTCAATCCCCAGCTTCCGAATCCGGTAGTGAAGGTTCGAGCGGGAGATGCCCAGTCGACGCGCGGCCTCGGCCTGGATGCCGCGACTGGTTCGCAGGGCCTCGATGATGATCTGTTCTTCGAGGATGCGTAGACGGTCCGGTAAGGGTGCGTCTGCGCCGGTGGCATCGCGATCGTTGCGCCCCCCCTTGGGGTGGTCAGGGGAGGGGAGCTGGGTTGCCGCACGGTCTTCCAGGTCGATTTCGTTGATCGTCGCACCGGTGGTCAGAAGCACTGCCCGCTCTACAACATGGGACAACTCTCGCACATTTCCGGGCCAGGAATGCTGCTGCAGGCGATGCAGGATCGAAGACGAAACCACTCGCGCGGGCCGGTCGTGGCGTCGGGCAAACACCTGGACGAAATGATCGGTGAGCAGGGGTATGTCGTCGATTCGATCGGCAAGAGAGGGCACGGGGATTCGAAACACGTTCAGGCGGTAGTAGAGGTCAGCGCGGAACCGGCCAGCCTCGACCTCGGCTGCGAGATTGCGGTTGGTCGCGGCGATGACGCGCGTGTTGACCTTCACAGGGGTGGTGCCGCCCACGCGCTGAACGATCCCGGACTCCAGAACCCGCAGCAGTCGCACCTGCGTTGCGACCGGTATCTCTCCAATTTCGTCGAGGAGCAGAGTGCCGCCAGAGGCCTGCTCGAATCGACCGGCATGCCGTCGTACAGCCCCGGTAAAGGATCCCTTTTCATGTCCGAAGAGCTCGCTCTCGAGGAGCTGCTCCGGCAGCGCCGCACAGTTCAACGCTACGAAGGGTCCCCCCACGCGGTTGCTCCGCGCATGTATCGCTCGGGAGACCAACTCCTTGCCGGCTCCCGTAGGGCCATTGACAAGTACGAGTGCGTCACTGTCGGCCACCGCGCCAATGAGCGCATACAGCCTCTGCATGGCTGTAGAGCCCCCGACCAGCTGCTCAAAGTTCCTCTGACTGTCCAGGGCTTCTCGCAGGCGAACCACCTCCGCTTCCAGGCGACAAGCCTTGAGCGTCCGCTCCAGGATCACCAGAAGTTCGTCCTTTCGGACCGGCTTGATGATGTAGTCGGACGCACCGGAGCGCATCGCGTGCACGGCATCCCGGACCGAGCCGTGCCCGGTCATCAGCACCACGGGCAAGTCGGGATGTTCGGCCTGCACCGACTCCAGCAGCAGCATTCCGTCCACGTGCGGCATGCGGAGATCGGTCAGCCCCAAGTCGGGCACTCGCTCCGAAAGGGTCTGTAGGGCGGCTTGACCGTCGCTGGCGAGGATGACCTCGTATCCAGCCTTCGTGAGATTTACCCGAAGTGCGCTGCGCACGGCACGCTCGTCATCCACGACCAGGATGCAGGGATTCCGGGAAGGGTCAGCCATGGAAGCAAAGCCTATTGAATGCGGACCGCGTACGGCATGAGCATGAGGGTGGGCTCGCCAGACATCGACTGCCACCGCTCCAGCTCCCCGAGCACGGGAAGGTCGGGGAGTCGTGGCTGGAGCAGGCCTTCGAATCCGACCGTACGGGCGATGTGTTGGAGTGCCGGGTGTGGATGGGACTGGACCCCCAGCGGGCGGCCGATCACCTCACCACCGCTGCCGCCACGGGCGCTCAACTGGAGCAGGGAGACCCGGCTGCAGTCCATATTCGCCTTTTCGCAGGCAATCCCGACCGCATCATAAAAGCCGCCGAGTTCATCGACCAAGCCCTGCTCCTTTGCATCCACACCACTCCAGACGCGCCCGCGTGCAACCGATTCCACCTGTGCCTTGTCCAAGGACCGGCCCATTCCCACCCGAGACTTGAACTGTTGGTAGGTGTGGTCGACCATCCGGTCGAGTGCGGCAAACTCGTGGTCGTCCATGGGCTTCGAGATCGACCACATCGCTGCATTTCGCCCGCGAACATACAGCTCGGAGCCGATCCCCACCTTTTCGTACAGGCCTTCGAGGCTGAATTTCGGGCCCGCGTAGACGCCAATGCTTCCTGTGATGGTGGACGGGCTCGCAACGATGGCGTCGGCGCCGGCGGCCACGTAGTACCCACCGGACGCTGCGACACTGCCCATGCTCACAACTACGGGCTTGCCCGCCTTTTTCACGCGCTCGACCGCTCGCCAGATCTCGTCACTCGCAAAAGAACTACCTCCGGGGCTGTCCACACGCAAAACCACAGCCTTGATTGAGTTCTCGGAGGCGGCAGCCTCGAGTTGCGGCACGATGGTGTCCGATCCGGAGGTGTAGCCACCGCCAAAAAATCCAGGCCCGCCGGAGGGGCCGGACACGATGCCACCATCGATTGTGATGACCGCGACCTCACGCCGCGGAAGCCAACCGACCGTGTCCCGGTCGTTGCCATAGTTGCTCTCGACGTTGTGGCGCTGGGTAAAAAGGCGATCCAGCTCTGCATCGATTTGGTCTGGATAGACCAGTGAGTCGACCAGGCGCTTCTCGAGTGCATCATCCGCGGTGAAGGGGCCCGCATCGATCAGCTGGGCCACATGGTCGTCCTCCCAGCCCCGGTCCGTCGCGATCGCGGTGATCAAGTGGCTTGAGAGGTCGTCGAGCAGCGCATTCATTTGCTCCCGTGCCGGTCGGCTCGACTCGGTGCGCATCATGGCTTCGGGCGCACTCTTGTATTCCGAACGCTTGGCGACTTGTGGCTCCACTCCGAGCAAGTCGAGCGCACCTCGGAAGTACTGCATCTCGGCGGAAAGACCGACCAGTTCGAGGTCGCCGGATGGATGGAGGAGGATCGTGTCTGCGGCCGAAGCGAGGAAGTAAGCGCGGTTGTCAGGGTACCGATCCAAGTACACCACCACCTTCTGGCCTGATTCCCGCATCGCGCTGATTTGCTGCCGAATCTCTTCAATCTGGGCAAACGAAAAGGGTGCTTGGTCCACTTCGATGACCACCCCGGAGAGGGACGAATCACTGGCGGCAGCCTTCAGGCGGGTCATCAGGTGAAGATAGGTTTCACCGCGAGAGGCAAAAAAGCCTGTGGGGTTCCGGTACGGGTAGCTCTGGTCAAGCTGGAAACGTGCCACGCGAGGTCCCGCAGAGAGCTTGCGGCGGGCGCTGGGTGGGGTGCGACCGTAGACCGTAGCGAGCACATCGGTAGAGCCGTCGGTGGGCGTGTCGACAAAGCCGCCCACGCCCGCCTGACCCCAGTACAGCTCGAAACCCGCACCGACGCGGCCCGTCTGATCACCGGACAGACGGACTACCCAGCCCTTGCCGGCCTGCACCCGGATGCTTCCTTCCACGATTCCGTCGCCAAGCTCCTGCATTTCCGAGCCGTTCGGCCCGGGGAAGGGCTGAACGTAATCCACGCCGAAGTACAGCTTGTCTTCCCATGGGCGCAGTACGATGCCGGGGACGACCTGCGCTCGGGCGACATCATCTTCCCATCGGCCGATGTTCCAGACAGCCACCGACGACCCGAACCAGGGGGCTGGACGCCAGGTGAGCGCAAGATCGCCGGTCATGAAGTTGTTGTCGGGACCTTCAGGAAGCTGCCATCCGAGGTGTCCACCGAGTGCCACGGTTCGGGCGAGGCGGATTCCGAGCCCCGACGAAACGGTCCACCATGCGTCACCGGTCGGGCTGTCGACCGTATGGATCCCCACCCCGAGAGCCCCCAAGTTCGCCGCGAATGCCAGACTGCGGCCGCTATCGACATCGGCATCTGCCTGTTGTGTGCCCAAAACGATCCATGAAGGGTCGGGGTCGAGTGCGAGATTGGCCGGATTCGCCCAGATAGCGCCTGCGCCATCATCGCCAGCGATGGACCATCCGGGAAGGTGAGGGCGGTCGACCCGAGCGCTCGTCAGGGTGCCCTCATCCACGGTCTCCTGCGCGAAGGCTTGGGTGCCGAGGAGCAACGGGAGGATTCCCCACAACACCACACATTGCTGGGCCCTTTGCCGTGTGTCGGTGTCGAAGATGGAGCAAGCGGTTGAGGACCCCGGACGAGGCTGCGAAATCGGGTCGGTCATCTGGACTCCGCGAGATGCAGGCGAACAGCACCTCATGTCCGTGATTGGTAGCCCGGCCAGTGGTGACTTGCTCTGGTTGTGTTCAAAACCTCATGGTGGAGTCCTGCGAGTGGACCCGCTACACTCGGGCCGCGCTTCGACCACAGGCTCCGTCCGCGTCGCTCCCGCTCTCGCCGGCCACAGTCTGTGCGCCGCACCCTCCCTTCCCGCACTTCCCCTCCTGGCCCCCGCCTCGGGTACTTCATGAGCCGTCGAACGATTTCTGCGCAGCCGCGCCGAAGGCGTCGGTCCCCATTCCGATCGGCTGTCGTATTTTCCCTGGTGTCACTGCTTGCCTTCTCACTCGGTGCGCCGAGTGCCGGTGCGCAGGAGCTTCCGCCACCCTCGGCACAGCTTGAGCCCATCCTGGGGCCCTTCCGAGACCATCCACTGGTCGCGAACTCTGCGTTGGCGATCCAGGTCATGAACCTTGAGACCGGCGACGAGGTCTTTTCGCTCAATGCGGACTCGGCACTCGTGCCAGCGTCGGTCACGAAAGTGCTCACATCGGCCGCGGCACTGCGCACGCTCGGGCCCACATACCGATTTTCGACTGAGATGCTTCGAGTCGACGACATCAACGAGGATGGGATTCTGGAAGGCGACCTCTACCTGAGAGGCACAGGCGACCCAGGGTTGGTGATCGAGAAGCTCTGGAAGATGCTGCAAGACCTCCAGGTGGAGGGTGTGGTGGAAATCGACGGTGACCTTGTCTTCGACGACACCTGGTTCGACCGGGAATACCTGATCGCGGGTTGGCGCAAAGACGTGGATCTCGCTTCAGGGCCGGCCTATTTCGCGCCCATCAGTGCATTGTCTCTCAACTACAACACGGTGTCGATCGTGGTGGCTCCAGGCGGGAAGGCCGGGGAGCCTGCGCGGGTGCAACTGGAGACCCCAGCAGAGGTAATCGAGATCGAAAGCGAAGTGCAGACGGTGCGTTCCGGTAAACGGTCGTGGATCCAGGTGGAGCGGTCAGTCGACCCCAAAACCCACATTGTGACCTTCACCCTCGAGGGCGCTGTACCAGTGGGAGCGGACACCGAGCGGCACTACCGATCCGTGGGCAATCCCATCGCCTGGACCATGTCGGCTACGGATGCCTTGCTTGAGCAGACCGGCATCAAGCTGAATGGGAAATTCAGGCTGGACGAGACTCCAGAGGAGGCGGAGGTGCTTGTGACGCATCGGTCGCCCCCCCTGCACGAGTTGCTGAATCACACCAACAAGTATTCCAGCAACATCATGGCAGAACATGTGCT
>CAJWOS010000013.1 GCA_913044235.1 uncultured Pseudomonadota bacterium | reverse complement strand
CGCAGCTGCCACTCTTCCACCATCGCTTCCAGCCGCCTCCGCTCGGTGTCGTTGGGTTGCCGACCGGGGCGGTTGAGCGCCCGGACAAGCGCCAGATCCCGGGTCAGCTTCCCAAGCAGGGCCCGCGAAGTGTCGCGCAGGCGCTCCTCAAGCATCACTTGGAAGGCGGCCATGCGGAACCGGGCTTCCAGTCCAGACATTTCCCATGGATAGAGCTTATTTGCTTTGAGGAGGACCTCCTCGCGAACGCCTACCTTGCCGAAGTCGTGCAGCATCGCAGCGTAATGCAGCTCCGTGAGCGACTTCTCCGAGAAGAACGCGTGTGCGAAAGGGCCATCAGCGGTGCGGTCGACGGCTCGGGCCAGCTCTGTGGTGAGGGCTGCTACGCGATGGGAATGTCCGCCTGTGCTTGGGTCTCGTGCTTCGATCGCTGTCACTGCCGCCCCAACAAAGCTGTCGAAGAGGTTCCGGATCTCACGATAGAGCCGGTAGTTTTCGATGGCGACGGCGGCCTGGCTAGCGATGGAGCCGGCCAGGATCTGGTGTCCCTCGTCGAACACTCCAGTCTGGTCGAAGCTCGCGAGGGGGAGACCAGGGGTGGTCTTTCGATTGAGCAAGGTCAGTACGCCAATGACCTGCCCCTCTCGATCCTTCATCGGTACGGCCAACATCGAGCGGGTGCGGTAGCCAGTCTCTTGGTCGAACCCGAGGTCGGGCTTGTAGGGCGTCTCGGGAGCAAGCTCGTAGACATCAGGGATGTTGAGTGGCTCACCTCTCGAGCCCACGAAACCGGCCACGCTTGTGCCGTCGAGGGGTAGAACCTGTCGGCTCGCCCGAAAGGGAATGGTGTCGTTCTGCGAGCAGTTGATGACCACGGACTGAGCGTCGGGGTCGGTCAGGTAGATGCTGCCGCCGTCGGCCTGCAGAATGTGTCGCGCGCTGGTGAGCACGGTGTCGAGCAGGTTGTTTTGTGACGTCTGTGCCGAGAGTGCGTACCCAATCTCGTTCAACACTCGGATCGTGTTCCGCTCGTTGACGAGTCGACGACGCAGCTGCTCACGCTCCACGAGGTTGCGCACGGCACGGTCAAGGCGCCAGCGGACCTGGTCTGGGGTGATGACTTCGTATGCGTCTACATCGAGCCGGTTGGAGATGGCGATGGCACGGTTGCCCAGTCGACCGATGTTTCGTGACTGGACGAGGTCGACCACCACGAGGTGACCGGCAATGTCGGCCGGCGTGCGTGCCGCGGCTCGGATGAACGAGGCGCCCGCGCGACGAGCAGCCCCTCGAACCTCCGACAGGTATGGACTGGCCGGAGGAAAGAGGGTGAGCGTGACGTGCTCGGCGCTCTCCGTGGTTCGGACCATCGAGAATGGCGGTTTGAGTGATGCCATGGCGAACCTCGTCGGGAGCGTTGCCGAGCCTGTGAAACTACCCGCACATCGCCAGCACGGCGTCGACCGCTTCTTCGATGCCACGGGCTACCTGGTCGATGGTGGTGTCGACCATGTACGCGGGGGCCGTGACGATCCGGCGCTCCTGGTCGATGTGTGCGACCTCGACCGGGCACTGCACATGGGCACCGCCGAGTGCTTCAATGGCGGCTGCAGTCCCGTCATCTGAGCCGATGGTGACTTCGCCTTCGCCAAGGGCCATCACGAGCACAGCCGGCGCGATGCACACTGCGCCGATGGGCTTTCCTGCGGAACGGAATGCGCGCAGCACGCGGGTGAGTTCTGGGTCGGCGCTGCCTTTCGCGCCCTCAACTGCGAAGGTGCTGAGGTTCTTCGCAGCACCGAATCCGCCGGGCATGAACACGGCGTCGTAGTCAGCGGCGTCGATCTGGGAAAGCGGAACGATGGCACCCCGTGCGATCCGCGCTGCTTCAACCAGCACATTGCGGGACTCACCCTCTGCTACGGCACCGCGCAGGTGATCAATCACATGCATCTGAGGCTTGTCGGGGGCGGCGCACTGAACGGTGGCTCCCCGTCGAGCGAGCTGGAGCAGCGAGATGACGGATTCATGGATCTCGGCGCCGTCAAAAACGCCGCAGCCACTCAAAATGACACAGATGCGTGGAGAAGCAGACATGGTGCTGTTCCTTCGGAGGGTGGTTCCAGCGGCGCTCGAGAGCCGATGCACCGACGGAGCGGTTGGGGGCCGGGAGCCCGTTGGAACAGACTGTACCTCTGTCGACGGGCTTGTTTCATCGGGCATCGGATGGCCGGAAATTGTGGCGCGGGTGCGTTACGGCGCGGCCCGGCACGGAGACGACCGTGAGGCGGAATCTGGTGCGAAATTGAGGTGAGCATGTCGAGCAACGAGAGTTCCCGAAACGGTCATGCCGTCATTCTCGCCGCGGGGCGCGGTACCCGCATGCGCTCGAGGCTTGCCAAGGTGCTGCATCCGATTCTCGGCCGGCCGATGGTGGTGTGGCCAGCGGAAGCTGCGGAATCGGCCGGCTTGTCGGTGGTGCTTGTGGTGCATCACCAAGAGGATGCGGTTCGAGCGGCGATGGAAGACCAGCGGGTGTCTTTTGCGCGGCAGGAAGCGCCCCAGGGAACCGGAGACGCAGTGGCCTCGGCGCTTGCGGCACTTCCGGAAGCCGGGACGGTGGTGGTGCTCAACGGCGACGGACCGCTGGTGCGCGCGTCCACTCTGGAGAAGCTGCTCGAGCAGCATGCTCGTTCGGAGGCCCTGCTCACGGTGGTCTCGATGATGGTCGACGAACCCGGATCGTACGGGCGCATCGTTCGCAGCGCGGGTGGTGGCGCGGAGTGCATTGTGGAAGCCGCGCATGCCACACCGGAAGAGCTGGCCCTGAACGAAGTGAACACCGGCCTCTACGCGATGGACCTCGCATGGCTCAGAGGCGCAATTGCGCGGCTGGAGCCCCACCCGCCCAAGGGGGAGTACTACCTCACGGACTGCGTGGCGTTTGCTGCTGCCGAAGGCCGTGCGGGCGTGATGATTCTCGACGACCCTGAAGAGGCGTTGGGAGTCAACAGCCAAGTCGAGCGTGCAGTCGCCGCAGGTGTCCTTCAGAACCGCATCGTGCACGAACACATGCGCAGGGGTGTGGCCTTCGAGGATCCTTCGTCGGTCACCGTGGAACCGGGAGTGATGTTGGGTTCGGATGCCTGGATTGAGCGTGGAGTCGTGCTGCGCGGGCAGACCTCGGTGGGCGAGGGTTGCCGCATCGGTGCATACTCGGTGCTGATCGATGCCCAGGTCTCTCCATCTGCTGTGGTTCTTCCCCACTCGGTTCTGGAGTCGGCGCGGGTGGGAGCGGCCTCATCGGTGGGTCCATTTGCTCGCCTTCGTCCGGGCACGGTGCTGGGCACTGGCTGCAAGGTCGGCAATTTCGTCGAGACCAAAAAGACCACTCTCGAAGATGGAGCCAAGGCCAGTCATCTCACCTATCTTGGTGATGCACGCATCGGTGCGGGTGCCAATGTGGGAGCGGGTACCATCACCTGCAACTACGACGGCTATGCGAAGCATCGCACCGAAATCGGGGCTGGCGCTTTCATCGGGTCGAACAGCGCACTGGTGGCTCCACTGACTGTGGGCGACGGTGCGATCGTGGGCGCCGGGTCTGTTGTGATCAACGACGTCGAAGCCGATGCCATCGTGGTTGCCCGAGGCGAGGAGCGTGTCCGGTCTGGAGCCGCAGCTCGCTTTCGTCGGCGGCGCTCCCCTCGCTCAAAAAAGGACTGATCCATCGTGTCGACCGATTTTCTCGCCGGACTGAACCCGCCTCAGCGCCAGGCAGCCAGCATCCGAGATGGTGCGATCTTAGTGCTTGCGGGTGCTGGCTCCGGCAAGACCCGACTGCTCACCCATCGCATCGCATGGCTCGTGGAGCAGGGGGTCCCGCCCTGGCAGATTCTTGCAGTCACCTTCACCAACAAGGCTGCCGGGGAGATGAAGGAACGCGTGGCCCAGATGCTGTCCAAACAGGGGCATGGCGAGGCGGCGAGAGAGCTGACCGTGAGCACATTCCACTCGATGTGTGCCCGCTTCTTGCGCCGCGACATCGAGCCGCTCGGATGGACCCGCAGCTTCACCATCTACGATGCTGACGACCAGAAGCGTCTCGTAAGAGACCTTTTGAAGGAGATGGGGCTGGGGGATGTCAAGCCGACTGCGATGCGTCGTGCGATCGACCAAGCCAAAAACCAGATGCTGTCTCCCGCTGAGCTCGAGCGACAGGGTGAACGCGCTCCCGGCGACCCCACTGTCGATGTATATCGTCGATATGAAGCAGCGCTCCGTAGCGGCAACGCTCTCGACTTCAATGATCTCGTGAATCACATGGTACGCCTGTGGCGGGACCATCCCGCAGTCGCGGAGCGGTATCGGCGCCGGTACCGGTACCTGTTGGTCGACGAGTACCAGGACACCAACCAGGCGCAGTACCAGCTGGTTCGACTGCTGGCGGCACCCAGTACCGGGGGACACGGGAACGTGATGGTGGTCGGCGATGACGACCAGAGCATCTATGCGTTTCGTGGTGCCGACATCCGGAACATTCTCGACTTCGAGAAGGACTTTCCGGGGTGTCAGACCATTCGGCTCGAGCAGAACTACCGGTCGACTGCACACATCCTCGATGCGGCGAATGCGGTGGTGGCAAACAACCGTGGGCGAATGGAGAAGAGCCTTTGGACCGATGTGGGCGCCGGTGAAAAGGTTCGGACGATTGCTTCGGCTGACGAGGGCGACGAGGCGCGCGCCGTGGTTTCACTGCTTCGGTCGGAGCAACGGGGCGGACGTCGATGGGGTGACATGGCCATCATCTACCGAACCAATGCCGCCTCCCGCTCGTTTGAGCAGGCGCTCTTGCAGGCTCGCATCCCGCACATCCTGGTTGGGTCGCGAAAGTTCTACGAGCGTCGTGAAGTGCGCGACATGGTTGGGTACTTGAAGCTTCTGCTGAATCCCGCCGACGAGATGGCCCTGCTGCGGGTCATCAACGTGCCCCGGCGTGGTGTGGGCCCGAAGTCGATGGCCACCATCCGAGCGCAGGCTCGCGCGGCCGGTGTCTCGTCGTACGTGGCCGCGCGGCAATGGTCACAAGGAAGGGGCAAGGCCCGTGCAGCGGTCGCAGCATTTTTGGACTTGCTCGACCGGATTCGCTCGGAGCTTGGTCAATATGCGCCGGGTACAGTGGTGGAGATGCTGCTGCGCGAGTCGGGCTACGCCGAAATGCTCCAATCCGAAGAAAACGGCGCGGATCGGCTCAACAACGTTTTGGAGCTTGCTCGCGCCATTGAAGAGGATCAGGAGGCGACCGAAGCGGAAGATGCCGCGGATCCGTTCGTTCGGCTCCAGGACTTCCTCGACCGTGCCTCACTCTCCGCGCAGTCCGACGAGCTTCCCGACGATGATCAGGAAGGTCGGGTCACTTTGCTCACGGCCCATCTGTGTAAGGGGCTGGAATTTCCGCTTGTGACCGTGGCGGGGATGCACGAGGGGGGCTTTCCCCACTGGAATGCACGCGAGAACGAGCACGATGTGGAGGAGGAACGACGGCTGGTGTACGTGGCCATGACCCGCGCACAGCAATTGCTTGTGCTGTCTCGGCCGCGGCGACGACTCCGGCCAGGCGCTGGGTTTGAGGATGTGGCCGCGTCGCGGTTCCTCAAGGAGATTCCGCGAGAGCACCTGCATCGATCGGCGGTTGGTGGCAGTCGGCGTGCCGCGAGTGGACTGTCGGGCGAGCGTGCGCGCCAGCTCGGGTTTGCGGGAATAGATGCGGGGTCGCGCACCACGTCCATGCGTCGTCGAACCATGCGTCGGCGGTCGTTACCAGATGTGACATCCGCCCCGAGGGCCCCCACCAAGCCGTCAGCACCACGCGGCAGTCATCGATCGATCACCATCGAAGATCCCTCCCAGCTGTCGAAAGGCGCGCGTGTTTTGCATCCGTCGCTCGGCGCGGGAACCATTCGGAGAGCCGATGGAGCGGGAAGCAACCTCAAGCTCACCATCCACTTTGACGCGCACGGGCGGAAGGTAATCTACGCCCGCTTCGTTGAGCTTGAGTTGTTGGAGTAGGCCGCTGCAGAGTTCCACGGGTGGGAACGGCCGCGCGTTCCGAGCTGTCGAATTGCGACCGACGGACACTAGGTGGTAGCGTTCTGGACCAACTGCGCGATCTCTTCGCCTCCGGTGGAAAAGCACTCATGGTCGTTACCTGCGAGAACTGTTCTGCGCGCTACAAGCTCGACGATAATCGGATCTCGGGTCGAGGAGCGAAAATTACGTGTCCCCGATGCCGGCACGTGTTTGTGGTCTATAAGGACCGTGCTGCCGCCGAAGCGCAGGGTCGAATCGCGGTAGGCGGCGGTGTCTTGGGGCCTCCGAGTACCTCAAGCGCCGACCTGTCAGCGTCGCCCGACCCGGTCACGGCCGAAGTGACCGAGAACGTGGAAGATGCCGTGGACAGCCTCGACTTCCGCACCGTAGGCATCCAAGCCTGGAAGGTGAAGGTCAAGATTGGCCTTGTCTATGACTTCTCCGATTACCGCACTCTGGCGCGCTACATCGCCGAAGGACGCGTCACGGCGTCCGACAAGCTCTCGCACAACGGCACGGACTGGACGGAAATCTCGGAGATCCCGGATCTCGCTGCGCACTTCGTTGCGGTCTACAAGCAGCTCGAGGCTGAGCTGGCCGCCGAAGATGTGGGGGAAGAGGAGGACTACGAAGACGACGAGCCCACAAACATCATGGGCATGGCGGGTGGAGCGTTTGCAGAGTCAGCGGCCAAGGCCGTTTCCCTGACATCCTTTTCCAGCTCCGCGGCGCCGCGGATCCTGCCGTCCGATGCCGATGGCGGCTCCGACATCCAGTCGGCGATGAGTGCTGCACTCGACGCTGAGCAGTCGCCGAAGCCTCCCGCTCCGACCGGGCCGAGGTTCATCGACCCCTTCGAAAAGCGAAAGGCGCAGGGGCGGCGCCCGAGTGGTCCATCCAGTGCTGGTGGCTCGGGCAACAAGGCCAAGACTCGCCCTCGACCGTCTTCTGGTGGCGGCACGCGTTCCACCAACGCTCAGGGAGGCTCGAACGGCTGGATGGTGGGTGTTTTGGTCCTTGGGCTCTTGGGCATCGGCGGGTGGTACTACACCCAGAGCATGTCCGAAGCGACCGCGCCCGTGGCCACGGCGGCTCCAGCCGCCCCGACCGTCAAGCCGGCGTCGCGCGAGGAGATTGTGGCGGCGATCACCAAGGATCTCCAAGCCACTGAGCCCGAAGAGCCCGAGGATGGGCCTGAAGACTCGATGGAAGAAGATGCGTGGGGTGGCGAAGAGCCCAAGCTCATCCCTGTCGGACCTCGAGGGACTTCGCGGTCCGCTGTGACCGGCAAGGCGGCGACACCGTCCAAAGCACCGGTCTCTCGCTCCGCTCGCGAGCATGCGGCGGAAGGCGACTCAGCCATGCAGCGCCGTGATTATCAGTCGGCGGCGGCGGCGTTCCGAAAGGCAGTCTCCATGGAGCCCAGCAACAGCTACTACAGTGGGCGGCTCGGAAATGCCCTGTTCCGGAGCGGCAATCCCGATGCGGCGATGGGGCCGCTGAACACGGCAGCTGGCGCCGGATACGAGCGGGCATTCGTGGATCTTGGTGATATCGCTGCGCAGCGGGGCGACGCTGCGGGTGCGATTGGCTACTACCAGTCCTACCTTGCAACCAATCCGCGTGACGCACAGACTGTGCAGGCGAAAATCGACCGACTCAGCGGATCCTGAGGCACGCTTCCTCCCTGAGGTGGTGTGATGATCATGAGGGGTGTGCTGCGGTGTACATCGAGTGTGAAAACTGTGCAGCCGGGTACGAACTCGAGCTGCCCCCCGCGGCGCTGGCCGGTGGTCGGAGCGTCAAGTTCCGCTGCACTTCCTGCGGGCACAGCTTCCATGTGGTGAAGAACGGAACGGTGGTTGAGACGCGTCCGAAGCCGGAGGCGGCTGTGCAGGCTGCATCGGAGAGCGAACCGGTGCCGGACGCCCCGGCGTCGCGGCCTTCGGCAGCGCAACCGGGCTCGGGTGCGATGGAACATGTCCTGTTGCGCCAGGATGGCGTCTCGTACCATGTCCCAGACGTTGCCACCCTCCAGCGCTGGATTGTCGAAAGGCGAGTGCTTCCCACCG
Organism: uncultured Pseudomonadota bacterium; assembly: GCA_913044235.1. Lineage (GTDB taxonomy): Bacteria > Myxococcota_A > UBA796 > UBA796 > UBA2385 > CAJWOS01. The sequence goes on along the minus strand of CAJWOS010000013.1, from coordinate 23,205 downwards.
ACGAGCTGGACTTTGGCGGCGGCTCCTGGGTCAAGGCTGGAGAACGGGCAGACCTGGCTCCGTTTTTCGCCATCGTGTCGGAGGTCGAAGACGCTACACGCAAGCTGGCTGCGGTCGACCTTGAAGACCGTGCGTCGGTCGACGAACCCGCTGACTTCGGTGAGTCCGAGGACTTCGAGACGGAAGTCGAGCCACATCCCTTTGCTGATCGTCGCACCGTCTTGGCCGACGTGGAGCCCGAGCCCGTCCCACCGACTGTCGAGGTGGAGGAAGACTCGGTAGCCGCGCAGGACCCTTCCCCTGGTCTGACGGATGTTGCGGAGGACTGGGGAGAAGGACCCGTTGACCGCGGAGAACCGCTGCCACAAGAGTGGTCTGAGCCGCCGCCGGAGGGTTCCGTGGAGGCGGCGAGTCCTTCGCTGGACGAGCCGGCGTTGCCATCCCAAGCCACGCCCGGTCTGATGGGGGACGGCACGATTCCGTTGGAGTGGGACGAGTCTGTCCCCGAGACAGAGGAGGCCGAACGGCCAGAGCTCGCCGACGACCTGCTGGATCGGGAGTCTGCAGACTTCGAGCGCAGCAGCTTGGAAGATGAAGAAGATGGGTTTGAGCATGAGCTCGAAGACGACCTGGAAGGAGGTCCCACCGAGGTCTACTCACCCAGCTCGGGGGCGTTCTGGCCTGAAGCCGACCCTCCGTCGAGCCCATTCTCGATACCTGCCACCGCTGCAGAGACCGAAGAAGCGTCGGCGCCGGTCGAGCAGGCCGAGGCGGTCGCAGCGGCGGCAGAGTCCACAGATGCGCCCATCCAGCCCCCCTCCGAAGAGCTGGCATGGGCTGACGACCTCTTCCGCGACGCGCCGGAACCGGGAGAACCTTCGATAGACGAGGTCTTCGACGAGCCTTCCGCCGAGCTGGAGTCCGTGAGAGATGAAGATGACGACATCGAGCTGGTGGGGAATGCCGAGGAGGACTCGCTCCCGTTGCCGAGCAACGAAGATGACGACTGGTTCACGCCGGGTGACGGACGCGACGACACAGTCGAGTCCTTCTCTCGACAGTCCCAGTCCCTGACCGGCTGGCTGTTCATCGGGGGAGCGGTTGTGCTGACGTTCGCGATCTGGTTCTTCCGGGATGGTGGTGAGGCAATCAGCACGCCGGACCGCATCACGGTCAACACCGCTGGGAGTGATGCATCGCCGGCCGAAGCATCCGATGCAAAACCAGAAGAGGCCGCCGACCCCGCAACCGAGCCGGCGTCGGGCGATGCCCCCTCGGGGGATGGTGCGCCGCCTGCGGAGGAAGCAGAGGCCGCTCCGAAGCCTGAGGCCCCACCCGAGCCGGCGCCGGCGCGCGCGCGTCCTGCCCGAACGGCAGAAGCGGTTGCGAATCGGGGGTGGCGCTCCTTGGATCGAAATCGCATCGAAGAAGCGGAAAAGCACTTTTCAGATGCACTGAAGATGGATGCCAATCACGCCGTGGCTACCTATGGCTTGGGGTACATCGCCCAGCGTCGGAATGACAATGCGCGTGCGGTGGATCTGTATTGCCGCGCACGCTCGCTTGCCGGCTCGAACCAGGAGCTGGTTCGAGAGGTCGATGCGGGGCTGAACCGGCTGAAGGCCACTTGCCCTTGATCGGATAGCAGCAAGCAGAAATTGTCGATGGCTCGACTCCCCCCACGGGTGCACAGGACGCGGAAACAGCGGCGGCGGAGTCGTCGCCGGTCCGATAGGTGCGGGGGCTCGGTCGCCGGTCGTAGAGGTCCCGACTGGAGCGAGCCTCGGTCCCGGTTTTGTCGGAGGAAGTGATGTCCAAGCCCCACATTCGGGTGGTCGCGGCAGAAATTGAGCGGGACGGCCGCTTCTTGATCACCCAGCGGTCAGAGCGGGCAACCATGCCACTGCTGTGGGAGTTTCCGGGAGGTCGGGTCGAAGAGGGAGAGTCTGACGAGGCCGCCTTGGCGCGAGAGCTTCAAGAGGAGATGGCACTCGAGGTGTTGGTCCACGAGCAGATCCTTCATGTGCGCCATGATTATCCTCGATACACTGTCGATTTCGTGGTGTACCGGGTGGAGACAGACGGTGAACCCGAGACCATTCGGGTGCGGGATGCGCGATGGGTGAGTCCTGATGAATTCGACCAATACGAGTTTCCGGGGGCTGATCAGGCGTCGGTCGCTCGACTGCTCGGTCTGAACCCGTAGCCAGCACCGGCTGTCGCGGCAGACGCCGATTGGATCGCAGTACTCGGGGTGGAACTTACAAGCGACGGTGCTGGTGCACTGGCATTCGGGCCCGGATGTTCTCGGCGCGCTCGGGATGAATGGGGGCGATGCAGAAGCCTTCGCCATCACCGCAGGCCGCCACGACGGTCCCCCATGGATCGATGATGCAGGCGTGGCCGTAGCTTCTGCGGAGCCCCCCGTCGTCGTGTGCGCCCCACTGTGCCGGGGCGAGGACCCAGGACTGGGTCTCGATGGCGCGGGCTCTCAGCAAGACGTTCCAGTGGTCCTTGCCGGTCATCAGGGTGAACGCAGCGGGCACGGCGAGGATGGTGGCGCCGCGATCGACCAGGGCCCGATACAGCTCGGGGAAGCGCAGGTCGTAGCAGATGGACAAGCCGAGGGTCCCCAGGGAGGTCTCGGCCACGACCACGTCGTCTCCTGCAATCGTGCGCTCGCTCTCGAAGAATCGAACGCCTCCGGCCTGCTCCAGGTCAACGTCGAACAAGTGCAGCTTGCGGTACTGCGCTCGCAAGCTGCCATCGGGTCCGAACAGCAGCGCCGTATTGTAAGAACGCTCCGGGCCGTCTGGAGTTGTGGCGGGGCCACGCTCGGCCACGCTGCCTACGAGGAGGTCGATCTGCAGCTCTCGGGCGAGGTGTGCCAAGCGCTGATGGGTGGGGCCGTCGACCGGTTCTGCCAGCTGTACTTTTTGGGCGTGGGGGCCGAGGTACGTGGTGGCCTCAGGGGTAGCGACGAGGGTGGCGCCTGCGGCGGCGGCGTCTCGAACGAGCCGCTCGGTCACGGACAGATTGCGCTCGATGTCGGATGAACCGTTGATCTGGATGACTGCTGCAAGCGACACGTGAACTCCTGGGGAGCACTTCTGGAGAAGCATTGGGAGAAGGAGGGTAGCCAATCTGTTCCCCGGATGGCACTCCGCCCGCTGGGATTGTCGGTGACGGCTGTGAACGCGCGGAAGGAAGCGCCCGAGGAATCGTCTTGCCGGCTTGGCCATGGGGCCTGTGGCCACTTAAGCAGCGGTATGCGTTGTGCGTCCCTGTGTGTGATTTCCCTGGGCCTGGCCTGTGGTCAGCGCCCCGTCGATGTGGTTCTCATCACGGTGGACACCCTCCGCTACGACCATGTGTCCGGCTTGAATCCAGACAGTCCGGCCAAAACGCCCAACATGGATCTGCTTGTGGCGCAGGGGGTCACCTACACGCAGGCCTATTCGCCGATCAGCGTGACTGGGCCTGCATTTTGCACCGTCATGACGGGGCAACGACCTGGCACCCATGGGGTGGTCATGAATGTGTTCCGCGGAGGCAACGTGTTGTCTCGCGAAACGCCCACTCTGGCCAAGGTCTTCAAGGCGGCTGGGTATGGAACCGGGGCCTTCGTTTCTGGCTTTACCCTACGGCGAAACCTTGGGCTGGCGCGCGGTTTCGACCAGTACAGCACGCCGTACCGCTCGCGCCGAGATGGGGGCGAAACGGCCGAGTCAATGTGGGCTTGGATGCAGACCCAGCCGGGCCCCACGTTTTCCTGGTACCACTCGTACGATGCCCATGGACCGCTTGAGCCCTACAACGATCCACCGATTACGGCAGGACTGAAGCGGGGTGGGCCGAACCTCGCGCGCATTCCAGAGTATCAGCGCATCGAAGACATCTCCGACGTGGAATTCTTCTCGGCCCGCTATGCGTCTGCCGTAGAGTATTCCGATGAAGCGGTGGGACGGGTGCTCGATGTACTGCACAACACGGGCCGATGGGATGATGCGCTCATCATCCTCACTGCAGACCACGGAGAGACCCTCGACGAGCGGGAACTCTGGTTCGACCATGGCACGACGCCCTATGAGGAACAGCTGCATGTGCCGCTGGTGATTCGATACCCCCGTGGGGAAGGCGGTGGGCAGTCAGCTGATGCTTTGGTTGGTCTTGAGGACCTCATGCCCACCATTCTCGACTACCTGGGTCAGGCGCTGCCCGACGGGATGGACGGCCGGTCGTTTCTCGGCGAGGGAGCCGCTGGACACGAGGTCTTGCGGGGAGAGAGCAGCCACTGCAAAGGAGAGGACATCTTGACTTGTGCCCCCAAGGGGCCGGGGGGAAAGATGTACGCTGTTCGCACCGCGGAGCGCACCACAGTGCGCCGAGCGTCGACGGATGGAATCTCCTACGAGCGGTACGACCGGGTGGCCGACCGTCCAGAGCGCCATCCGCTGGAGCGCCCCGGTGCTACACACGACGGGTCGGTCGGCGAAGACAGCGGATATGCGAGGCAGCAGATGCCGCGGGAGTGGGATCCCGGTGACGGCTCCGCGCTGAAGACGCTCGATGAAATGGCGGCGGTTCGCAAAGCCATGAACCTGGATGAGCCCAATACAGAGCCGGCAGGACAGGCGGAGTCCGAGAGCGAACGGCGGGAGCGTGAGGCCTTGCAGGCGTTGGGCTACGTCGACCTATGACGGAGGCGCCGTCCACGTCGTCGAGCGCGGCGTCTGCGCCCAAGGGGCCGGTGCCTTGGTCGAAGCGGCCATGGCTGCATCGGCTCGTCTTGTTGATGGTGGTGCTCCTCGTGGCAGCAATGGGATGGGCGACCGGTCTATGGGATGCCATTTCACTCGATGCGATCCAGACTTGGACCCAGGCGGCAGGCTGGTTTGCCGTGCCACTGTTCGTGGTGTTGTTTGTGGTTTGCAACTCCCTGGCAGTTCCTGGAGCGTTGTTCGTTCTCGGAGGTTTGCTGGCATTCGGACCTGTTCTCGGAGTGCCGGTCGTGTTGTTTGGTGCGTCGAGTGCCGGCACATTTGCCACGTGGTGGATGCGGAAAGTGGGCGGCTCGCCAACCGGACCACCCGCCAGTCCCATCGCGCGGCGCATCCAGAAGCGACTGGACGACCGACCGATCGCGGCGGTGGCCGCACTGCGCTTCTTCACCCGGCTCGCACCGCCTGCGCACATGCTGCTGGCACTCGCAAAGGTGTCTCCCGTCCAGAATTTTGTGGGCACTTTGGTGGGGTTCGCCCCGCGCGTGGTCTTGGTGGCAGTGTTTCTGGAGCCGGCCGTGGCGTGGTTTACCGAGAACTGACCATCACTCGGGCCGCGGCTTCTTCAGCTCGTCGATGCATTTTCGGTATCCATGCATCACGCCCTTGAGCGCTCCCACTCGATCTTTGCTGTCGGATTTCAACAAGCCTGCAGCCACGTAGAACGTAGAGGTACCCACCGCATTCCAGGCAAGTGCGGCGAGGTGGCCAGGATCACGGGGCCTATGCTTCCGGAAGAAGTAAAACTGGCTGTAGATCATACGGCTGAGTCGGTCGCCGTAGTCGACCCGCCCCTTGGGGGAGCGCTTGTGAAACAGGCGCACCGTGGGAGAGTGAATGATGGTCCAGATCTTGGCGACTCGGAAGGAATACTCGACATCTTCGTTGAGGGTATAGCCGGGTAGGAACTCGTCGAGACGCTCGTTGGCTATCGCAGACCAGCGGTAGCAGGTGCGACCGCCACTGGCGACGGGAACGGGCACATCGGTCGAGGGTTCCATCAGCCACTGCACCGCGCCCGCTGCGCCGAGATGTGCCTGATCACCGGCCACCTGATGCGTCATCTGAAACATCCGAAACCAGGTCTGCTGCCAGCCTCGCGGTCGGGGTTCCTGTGTGAAGGTGGCCAGCACGCAGCCCACAGCCGGCTCCACCGGGAGGTGCATGCATCGAATCACTTCCTCGACGAAGTTGGGCTCGAGAAGGACGTCGTCGTCGAAGAAGAAGACCAGGTCATCCGGCTCCAGCTGCTCTGCGAGCAGGTCGAGCCCAATGTTCCGCTGCAGCGAGGTTCCGGGCGTGCTGGTGCGGTAGATCAGCTCGATGCCCGCGGGCGTGAGCTTCTGGAGCAAACGAGTCTCGAGTGTGGGCGTGTCTCCGGCGTCCACCACTGCGAACACATGGACGGGAACAGACTGCGCCAAAACGCTGTCGATCATTTCCATCATGTCGTCGAGCCGGTTCATCGTGGGAACGAGAACCGCCCGGCGCTGGGCACGGGGGGCGTCTGCCATAGTGCTCATTCTCGGATCTCTTTCGGGGTGTGCCAGTGTGAAAGGTCGCGGCCGATGAGTGCGGCTGTTTCCTCGATCCACGGCCGGAAGCGGTCTTGGAGCTCTCGGCGAAGCGCGGGCTCCATCGGTGCGCGGGGAACGAAGACTTTGTTCCATCGACGGAGCGCCCGCAAGCCCAGCTGATGCCCTGGAATGCTCGCGTCGACGCCCTCAAGCACACGGTAATGTCGAGGATCCGCCAGCAGTGCGCGTACTCGAGCGCTGCGGGCCGCTCGGTTGGCGTTGGCCTTCCGTGGGTTGGTCTCGAAGAGTTGGTCGTAGCCATCGAACTGCGTGGGGATCGCGAGATGGGTACAGACCTTTTGGAAGGTGCCCTGCGGGTCAGACCGAAAGTCCTCCGACAACAGCACAAGCACTTGGTCGCGGCCGAAGCGGTCGTAGAAGCGCTGCACCTGGGGGGCGAAGCGCGCCATCCGGCTGTAGCGTAGGCAGTCTCGAGGCACCCTCCACTCCGGTTCGGGCCGGTCACCCGCGGTTCGCGCGGGTTCTGCATCGAGCGCTCCGCGAAAGTCCTCGATGTCTTCATCTCCGCGGAAGACAAAGTGCGCATGAAGGGAGTGGAGTTGTTGCACCGGGTTTCGGAGCAGCATCATGATGCGGGCATCGGGTGCGAAGGCCTGAATCTCCTGGGCGGCGCGCTCGGAGAACAGGGTCCAGGTGCTGGCGTCGCCCGCTCGCGTGAAGCGGCCTGCGCCTTTGAAATACGAGAGGTAGTTCTCCAGCGAGCGCGGTGGCTCGAAGAAGCGCAGGTCCGAGCCGAAGTAGTGGAGCTCTTTTTTGGTGGAGAAGACCTCCGGATGACGGTCGAGCCAAGTGAACAGCTGTCCGGATCCACTTCTGGGATGGCCGACCAGAAAAAAGTTCGGGCGCCCCATCAGCGACGGCCTTCGATCACTTCGGTCCACATTTTCCGCAGGCGCTCGCTCTGGTGCTCCGGATCAAACTCCGCGGTGACACGCGCGAAGCCCGCTTGCCCTTGCTCCAGTCTCCGCTCGTGGGACGACAGCACGGTGATGAGGTGACCTGCGAGCGCAGCCCGGTCACCAGGAGCGTGCAGCAGTCCGGTCGTGCCGTCGACCACTGCATCGGGAGTTCCATTGATCGCGGTGCTGACCACGGGCAGACCGGCGCCCATCGCTTCGAGAACCCCCATGGGCAAGCCCTCGGCGTAGGAAGGAAGACAGAACACATCGGCCTCACGGTAAGCGCGCATTCGAACTTCGCCGCTTACCCAGCCGAGAATGTGCACGCTGCTGGCCACACCGAGTCGGTCCACATCCGCGCGCAGGCGCTCCAGCTCACCATCGCCAGCAATCGTGAGCTCCGCACCGGGAACCGACTCGAGCACCTCGGGCCACGCGGCCACAAGATCGAAGATCCCCTTCCGGTCGCCGACTCGACCCATGAAAAGAACGTTCGGCCGCGCAGTGGCGGGTCGTGGAGAGGGGTCGAAGCCATCGGGGGGGCATGGGTTGTGCAGAATGTGCACATGTGCGCCACCGTTGCTCATTTCTCCGATCTGGTGTTGCATATCGGTGGAGAGGGCAAAGACCACGTCTGCGTCTGTGAACACCCGCTGAATCATCTGGCGCCGGACCACCTTGCTGCTGCGGTACAGGTCGAGCAGCGAAGTGAAGTGGCCGTGTAGACAGACGGGGATGCCGGCAAGACGCGCTGCGCGTGCATACGTGGACTTGCGCCAGAAGCTGGGGCCGTCGGCGATGTGGATGTGGAGCAGGTCGGGCGGGTCGATTGTGAGCCGCCGCAGGAAGCGAGCTTGTCCCTGCACCATGGTCCGGGCCTTGTGGGCGCGGCTGCCTTCGGCAGCCACAGTGGTGTGGTACTGAATGCGCACGCCGTGCATGGCCTGGGCACCCATATAGGTGCGGGCCACTGTTCCGATCCCACCGCCGACCGAAGCCGTGAGATCTCCACCGAGCATGAGTACGTGCATGCGGGCGCGGTATCCGTGCGCCTGTCTCCTGTCGACTGCGATACGCTCGCACGCAATTGCAGTGAAGCTCTGAGGGACCACCATGCAGATGACCATCGAGCGTCGATGCCGCGGCGTGCTGCCTCACTACTTTGCCGATGGCGTGCTCTGGGCCACGCGAGGGAATCGGTGGGTCCAGTCGGCGGATCTTGGGGCGTCGTTTCAAGAGGTGGCTCGGCTGGTGGATGGCTCCCAGCGCGCCTTCTCCAAGCTGCGGGCGATCGACCGCTTCGCCCACATCACGCCCTTCGCGGTCGTCCCCACGCGCGATGGGGCCGTTGCTTTTGCCGGACGCGGCCTGTCTCGCTGGCAGCGAGGCTCAGACCGCTTTGTGCCGATGGATGGACCAGTGGACTTTCGCCCGATGCGTCGGGGCGTGTGCGCCGCGACTGATGGCTCGGTGTATGTGGGCGAATACCGCCACAATGGCGGGGAGCTGCGCACCACACAGCGCGCCGCCGTACACATCTGGCGATTGGACGGGGACTGCTGGACCACCGCCTGGCGATTTCCGGAAGATACGGTTCGGCATGTCCATGCCGTCATCGAGCATCCCGCCCGCCCTGGAACGTTCTTTGTGTGCACCGGCGATACCAACGCGGAGTCTGTGGTGTGGCTGACCACCGATGCGTTCGAGACCCTCACACCATGGCAGGCGGGCGGGCAACAGACCCGCACCTGCGACCTCGTATTTTTGGACGATGCCTTGATCTGGGGCATCGACAGCCCACTCGAGACCTCGGGGATCTGTCGTGTGGCGGGCATGGATGGCCCGGTGGAGCGCCTTTGCGATACCCCTGGGCCGATTTACTATGGCGGACGAAATGAAGCGGGCCACGTCTGGTTTGGCACAAGCGTGGAGCCGGGACCGTCTGTCGTGACCGACCGTGTGCATCTCTATGCCTCGACCGACGGCGGCCGGTGCTTTGCCGATGTCTTCTCGCGACGCGCCGACCGTACGCCCCAGCTGAGCAGCATTCTCTTTCCGCGAGGCACGGTGCCAGGAACCGCCGTGGTGTTGTCTCTGCGGGCCACCTGGCGCTGGGAGGGGCAGATGGTGGTGGCCCGAATCGACGCATAGACCAGGCGAACCGCGGGCGCATGCTCAGGCGCTCTGACTCTGCTGTACTTCGGCCAGACGGTAGATGGTGGTGCCTTCGCGTTCGAGGCGCTCTCCCAGCACGCGGTCGAGGTGGTCGGCCCGGAACAGGTGGGCGGTGGCCCTCCCCACCGGGCCTTCCCTGACGATGTCCGCTGCTTTCATCGCATTGTGGACTTCTTCGTAGGCGGCTTCGTCATTGTCGACCCGGTACAGGGTCCAGCGCTCGTCGTGGGCCTTGGCTTCCACCTCTTCTTCGTGGCCGTCGGCAAAGATGACGCGCTTGGTGAGACGCTCGGGGAAGTAGACTTCGATGGGGAAGTCCGCGACCTTGTCTTCGATCACATGATGGCTCGTGACTTTGCCAATGCCGATGCCGATGCAGAGAATCTGGCCGCCCTTCTCCGACAGGTGCCAGAAAGGAGACCCCGGTCCACATGGAGTGGGCGTGGTGTGATGGTGCGCGGTGTAGGCTTCGGCATCGGGGCCGATTGCGGTGACGGAGTGTGTGGGGTGTGCACTCCGCTGTGCGCCGGGCATCGCCATCAAGGTGTTGGTGATTCGCCCCATGGTGGACTTGTCGGTGCGCACGTCGAACGGCGTGGGGTCTTGCATGTGCTCCAGGGCACCCTTGGTGAGCGGGTAGGTGGGCATCAGCAGGGTAGCGTCTGCACCGATGACCGACTGAACGGCGGCAATGAGGGTAGGGGCACCACCCTCGACCATTCCGATCTTCCGCATGGAGCTGTGAAGGATCAGGTCACGACCCCGCTCTACGCCGAGGTCGCGCAGGTAGGCTTCTAGCTCCACCTGCCCGAGTCGGGCGTCGGGGTCGTTGGCCACGGTGCGCTCCCATTGCTTCCGGCGCACCGTCTTTCGCGTGTCTTTGATCCACTCGATGGCCGAGGTGGGGAGCACGGCGATGAGGAGGTTGCGAATCGTTTGTCGAACACTCATGAGACTCCCCGCAGCCGGTCACTGGACCTGGAACTTGAAGACCTCGACCTGACCACCGGCCGTATCGACCACGTAGAGTCGGTCGTTGTGGACAGCCACACCACTCACTCCGTTGTAGCGGCTGTGCTTTCCAAAGCCCTGCTCGCCATGGTGGCTGATGTAGTTGTGCTCGGCGTCGAGGAACTGCACCCGATGGTTCATGGTGTCGGCCACGATGACCATGCCGGACTCGTGGATGAAGATGCTGGAGAACTCACCGAAGCTGAACTGGCCGGGGCCTTTGCCCTTCTCTCCAAACGATTTCACGAAGCCACCGTTGGCATCGAGGATCTGCACACGATTGTTGCGCACGTCGACGACGTAGAGCCAGCCCTTGGCCGGGTCGTACTGCAGGCCGCTGGGTGAGTTGAACTCCAGATTGCCCGTGCCTTTGGTGCCGACTTCCCAGAGCAGCTCGCCGTCGAAGCCGAACTTCATGACCTTGTTGTCGTCGGTGTTGGCCACGTAGACATGTTGATTGGCATCGTCGACCACGAGGCCACGCATGCGAGCGTTCTTCGGAAAGTCTTCCCGCTCGATTCCCCGCACGAAGGTGCCGTCGGGCTTGAAGCACCGAACCAACATCTTGGCCTGGTCGCGGGGGTCCTGGGGCGCGAACATCGAGCCGCGAAGCATCCACAGGTTGCCGTCGGCATCGAGATCAATCGGGCCGGGGAAGGACTGGTACTCCTTCGATGGCCACATCCCGGTGTTTGGGGTGGTGTAGAAGTCGGGTGCAATCTGCACGCCGTCCACGGTCTGTGGCTCGATCCAGCCGTCGATCATGCCGATGTACTTGCCGTCCTTGTCGAACTTGCGAATGCGGTGACCCATCCAGTCGGACACATACGCTACCCCTGTCTTGGGGTCGATCACGATGTTCTTGGCCGAGTTGAACACGGGGCCGTCGCGCTCACCCTGGGCGAAAGACTGGATGAATGTGCCGTCGGCCTTGAAGCGATCGATGCGCAGCGAGTATGCCGCGGCCGCATAGATCTCGCCGGTCGTGTGGTTCACCGCGACGGCGCGGGGGTGGAAGGTGCCCTTCTCCCGATCGTCGGGACCCTTGATGATCTGCATGGGGTTGGCGTTGCTGTCGAGCTTCTGCACTCGCTCGTTGTCGGTGTCGGCGATGAACAGGTTGCCCTTGGGGCCGACTTCCATTCCCCGGGGCCACCGAAATTCGCCGGGCTCATGCCCCGCCCGGGCATAGCGTTCGATGATCTCGCCCTCGGTGGTGAACTTGATGACCTCACGGTTCTTCGTGTTGGTCACGGCGATGAATTCACCCTTTGGATGAATCGAGATTCCGAAGGGCTGGATGAACGGACCGCCCCACTCGCTCTTGAAGGTGCCGTCACGGCCGAACACCTGCACGCGCTCGTTGTAGGTGTCCATCACATATAGGTCGCCATTTCGGGGATCCACGGTGACATCGTGAGGGCCGTTGAAGTTGCCCGGATCCTTGCTGGGCTTCCCGCTGCCCAGCTCCATCAGCAGCTCGCCCTCTGGGCTGTACTTGTGCACCTTGTGATTGAGCCACATGGCCACCCAGACATCGCCCGTCTCAGGGTCGACGGTGAGCCCGAGACCTTGCTTGCAGTTCCACTGCACCAGAAACTCGCCATCGGCGCTGAACTTCTGGATCCGGTTGAAGAGGAGGTCCATCACGTAGACCGCGCCGGAGTTCGAGTCGACGGCGATCCCCGAAGGATAGTTGGTCTTCCCCGGAGCCTTGGAAATGCGTCGCCCAAACGACTGTTCATGTTCGAGCGTTGGGGGTGCGGCATTTGCGGGCGCGGAAGAGACCGGCCATGCGCACAACAGCAGCGCGAGGGCAACGAGATACCTGAAAATCATGGGGTCCTCACGAAAATAGGAGGCAGGGTAGCGTGCCGACGGAGGCGCATCAAGCACCGTGCATGGGGTGTGCAATGCGGCTCCAGATTGCCTGTTGGCTGAACTTGCGAGCCCGGTCAGGGCTTAGACGGTGTTCCAGCCAGCCAGCGGCGGCCGAGATGCAGTAGGGCGGGGAGAAACAGGAGGTCTCCCACGAGCGCTGCGATCATCGTGACGCTCGACAAGATCCCGAAGTGGCGGGTGCTCGTGAGCTCGGAGAGCGACAACACGAAGAAGCCGGCCACCAGGAGCACGCTGGTGAGGATGATCGGATGACCTGCGCCCAGGAAGGTGGCGGTCACAGCGGCCCCCAAGTCGGGGGTTCGCTGGCGTTCTGCCTGGAAGCGCACGATGAAGTGAATGGTGTCGTCGACGGCGAGCCCCACGGCGACCGTGAAGGAAACCACGTTTGTGACACCCAGGTCTGCGCCCATCCAGCCGAGTGTGCCCAGAGTGAACACCAAGGGAATGGCATTGGGAACGCAGGCGACAAGGGCCAGTCGTAGGTCGCGAAGGAGGATAGACAGCGTGCCCAGAATCACCAGAAACATCAGGGACAGGGAGCTCAGCAGGTCGTTGATCAGGCGGTCGATTCCGGCTGCTGCGAGCATGCCATCGCCACTGAGGCGGGGTGTGGTGGTGAGGTCGGTAAACAGGCTGGCTGCGATGGCGTCGAGCCGGTCTCGCATCGGGAGCAGCGCCCGACCACCAGAATCGGCGACGAGAAACATCACCCGGACTTGGCGTCCATCTTCGGACAGCAGGTTCGGCGGCATGGCACTGCCGGCCAGCTCACCAATGAGCAGCTCCTGCGCGATGGCCTCCCTCGAGTTTGGTAGCCGAGTGGAGCCATCGGAGAGCAGCGCGTGGAGCTCGTGGGTGTAGCTGGCCAGGGAGGTGGCCCAAAGGACGTCGGGCTCGGCAGAAACCGCCTGCTCGAGGGTGTCGAGTTGGGCGAGCTTGTGGGGATCCTTCCAGGCGTCGTCGATGTCAGCCTCGAGCACGTAGAACATCGGAATCACGCCGGTGAGGCGAGCCTCAGACTTCTTGATGGCCTGGTAGGTGGGGGCATCCTCCCGGTACATCTCCAGGAGCCGGGAGTTGGCCTCGACGGCAACGCCCAGTGTGGCCGCCAGTCCGGAGACAAGGAAACAACCCAGAAGCACCATGGCCGGCCGGCGCGCCACCATGCGATCGATGGTGCGCAGAGTGCGGTGCGTCGGGGCCTGTCCGTGGCTGGAGCTGCGGACCCGGTCGACCGGGATCCAGGCCAGCAAGGTGGGCAGGAGCGTGAGGATTCCCACGAAGGTGACCGCCATGGCGATGCTGCAGTGGGTGCCGAAGTTTCGGATCACCGCCGTATCGGCCACCCAGAGTGAGATGAACCCGGCACCTGTGGTGAACGTGGTGAGGAAGCATGGAAGCGCCATGGCCTCGATGGTGAGACCCATCGCATGGTCGGGCGCATGGCCGGCGTCGAGCTCCTCACGGTAGCGTGCAGTGATGTGGATTCCGTCTGCGATCCCAATCACCAGCACAAGGGTCGGGACCAGGATCGAGAGCACATTGAGCGTGGCACCGCCACCGATGAGGATGCCCAGAGTCCAGATGTCGGCGAGTCCCACCGCCAAGAGCGGAGCCATGCCCAAGAAGAGCCGTCGGAACAACGCGATGATGGTGACTGCGAAGAGTACGCCCACCATTGGCACGAAGAGGGTCTGGTCTTCGACAAGCTTTCCGGTGATCTCGGTCCGAACAAAAGGCACGCCGGTGGGCTCGAGGATCGCTGGGCTGGGGAGCGAAACCCCAGCGGCGGTCTGGGTGACGGCATGCACGCGGGGGGCGAGGTCGGCTACCCGGTCGAGATTGGGAGACAAGCGCACCCGGAGCGCGACCGTATCGGCATTGTCGGAGACAAGGAGCTTGCGGGTAGCAACCGACGATGCGAGGAGCGACCAGGCCTCGGTCGCAGGGCGCTCGGCGAGTGGATCAACCGCACGAAGAGAGCCGTTTTCGTCTACGAGTACGGTGGCACCGACTGGAGAGACCACCTCCTCGACATCCGGATGGGCTTCGAGGGTTTCGTGGAGCGTGTGCAGCGCATCCACGCCTTCCGAGGTGTGGGGCAGGTCGGACAACAGAAAGAGGATGGTGTTGTCTTCGCGGCCGAAGGTGTCTTCGAACTGCCGCAGGCGCTCGATCTCTTCGCCCTTGTCGATGAACAGAGCCTGCGGGGTGAAGTCGACCGGTATTCCATCGCGATGCACGCGATGGAGCATCGCCAGCAGGGTCAGCAATGTCAGCAGTGCCAGCGTCCACGACACGCGGGCGCGGCGTCGCACGTACAGCAATCCGAGACGGTAGCGGAGGGACAGTGGCTCGTCCGGGTGGAGGATGACGGCAGGCGACCTAATGCGGTCGCAGGGCGGGGCCACCCAGAACGGACGTGGATCGGTGGCGGTCAGGACACTACGTTTGCCTGGGGTCGCCAGGATGGTCGAACCCCCCGTCGGGGCGGCGGCGACGGCCCAGAAGAACCCGGTACGGAGGCGGCGTGCAGTTTGTGGTGAGCGCACGAGGCGGTGCGTCGGCAGAAGTTGTCGCGCCCAACTGGCTTGCGGCGCTTGGCTTTGGCTTGGACCGGCTCGGGACGGTGGGAAGCATCGACCGACTGGCCTGTGAAGTGCTGATGAACGGTACGGTGCTGGTGCGCGATGCCCGCACAGGAGAAGGCTATGTGGTGCGTCCGCTCGGTGGCCCGGCCCCGACGGATCTGGAAGTCTCACCCGATGTCGAGCACGGTGCGACTTCAGAAGAAGCGCTCCTCGAGTATGAAGACGACAGCGAGCTCGTCGAAGCGACCCTGGTCGAGGAGCCCACCTCGGAAGCACGACCGCTGGCTGGGGACTCGCCGCTTGGTCCCTCAGGGACCGATGACCAGGACCCTCATCAGCGCGGAAATGAGGAGCCAGAGGTAGGCTCCGAGGGGTGGCTGGAGGAAGAAGACGAGACCACCGACCGGTCTTTGATGCTCCAGCGGCCGACCACGCTGTTGGCCGGCTTGAGCCAGATCACGGATGCAGTCTCGGTGGGGATGGCCTGTGAGGCCGCGCTTCTTGCGATCCAAGAGGTGGTGAAAAGCGAGTCGGGGTCCGTGCTGCTCCAAGAGCCTGGTGGCGCTCTGCGCTTTGCTGCGGTGACGGGGCCGTCTGCAGTGCGGCTCCGCGGCAGTGTCTTGCCTCGTCGAGCGGGGATTGCGGGTTTCGTCATCGAACGTTCGACCGGACTGATTGTGCGAAGTGCCCAGGCAGACCCTCGCTTTTATGGCGAGGTGGATCGGATGACCGGCTACCGCACCCGCAGCGTCTTGTGTGTGCCGTTGGGCTCGCGCGTGGATCCCATCGGCTGCATTCAGCTCCTCAACCCTCCGGGCGACCAGCGGTTTGAAGCTCCGGGTCTACGGCTGGCCCAAGAAGTCGCAGAGGCACTCACCGCGCGCCTGACGCGGGAGCACCTCTCGACGTGATGGGCAGGGGGCTACTGGAACTCGATCCGGGTCACCAGTGTGTTTCCCTTGACGTCGGCCTTCAGCTGCTGCTGGAGCTTTCCGTAGAGGTCGTAGTTTTCGGGGTTGACCGTATCGAGCCCAACCTCTTCACTGTCCTGTTCCCAGACGATGTACTTCTTCATGTAGAACTCCACCTCGGAGTCATCGTCGAAAACGAAGCGCCACTTGTAGCCGGTATCGACCGTGAAAGCGCCGCCATCTCGTGGCGTCAGGGTGGAGGGCACCTTGATGGTGCACTCGTAAATCCAGGGGTTGTACTCGCTGGAGTAGGTGCACGAAATGTTGTCGGTGCTGGCACCCTGGGGTTGGATGGCCACGCTCTTCACCTGGTCCCAGGTGAACTTCATGTACTTCCCGGGCGCCTCGCCGTTGATCTTCAGGTCGCCGGCATCGGTGAGCCAGTCTTCATCACCGCGGAAGTTGCTGCTCCGCTCAATCCGCTTCACGTGGCCAGACTTGGTGGAGCCATCGGCCATGGTGAGTGTGGCGGTGAGATCGGCGTTTCGAACTTCAGCGGGCGGGGGCGGTGGAGCGGGCTCCGCAGGCTCTTCGGGCGGGGGCGGGGGCGGAGCGGCAGCCGCCGGAGCCGCTTCGGGGGCTTTCTTTTCGCCACAAGCCACGAGCAGTACGAGGCTCGCTGAGAGGAGAATACGATTCATGGGAGGGGCTCCATTTGGATGGGAGATGCAGGCGTCACACCCTGTTTGCATGGACTCCACACGTACCGCAAGCGTGTGTGCACCGCCAAAGAATCCATCCTTGCGAGGGGCGCGAGCGGCTGCCGAGTCTTCGGCCGGCGGATGGTGATGCACACGGAGCAGGCACGCGACCGGATCAGGTCTGGTCCTCGAGGGCCATGGTGAGCTGGGTGGCCATGTACTCCGGCGTGGGAACCATCCCGATCAGGGGCATGTATGGTACGCGAACCTCAAGGGACACGGCATTGAGTCCCTCGACCGTGGTGGTCGACGCCTCAATCTCGCAGTCCAAGCTGCCATCACATGCCATTCCGTAGCCGCTGAGCACGGTCTCAACATGGGTCTCGGCCGCCACATCAGGCCCGTCGTCGACTGCTACGGTGACCCCCACACGGAGTCCTTCTCGGCTGGCGCGCACAACATCGGTCGCTTGCTTGATGTACCAGGAGTAGTCGAGCACACCGAAGATGATCACAAGGAGCACGGGCATTGTGAGCGCAAATTCGACGGCGGCAGCGCCCCGCCGAGCGGGGCTCATTGAATCTCCAGCAGCTGGACGGAGCGTGCTTCTACGGCACCCGGTACCGGCACGAGTCCAGTGAGGCTGGGGTACGCCATGGACATGGAACAGGTGAGGGTCTGGGTGGGGATGTCGCCGTCTTCTGAGACGGAGATCTCGCAGCGGTCGTCATCGAGCGCGGTGCAGTCGATGTTGAAGAACCCTGAGCTGCTCATGTGGTCCTTGATGGCATCTTCAGCCGTGTTGGACGGAGAGTGCGCGCTCTCCGGCGGAATCACGGCACCCACTCGACAGCCTACGCGGACGGCGTTCATCGCCGAAGCGCGCATGTAGAAGTAGAAAGAATACTCGAAGGCAAACGCGAGGACTGCAACGAAAACAGGGAGAAGCAGGGCAAACTCGATTGTGTTCGAGCCGCGGCGTGCTTGGGTTCCGTGGGGACGACTCGGCTGCATCACTGCACCAGGGCGAGCGGGATTTGCTCGGCGATTTCTTCGAGGATGACGGGTAGATCCGACGGGTCGGGCGTTTCGTAGAACTTGCCGTATCCGCGCACGAGCGCTTCCATGACCGCCGACTGGGTTGCGTTGTAGTTGTCGTTGAACGAGATGCTGTAGATCGAGATCCCGTTTTCCTCTGCAAAGTCGGCAGCGTCATAGGCGTCTTGTTCGCGCTGGAGGGTACACGCTTCCTCGGCAGCCCGGTCGGAGTAGCCGTAGACGCACTGCGGCTGGCCGTCGGAGACGAGAATGATGACCTTTGTGGAGTAGTCGTCACCACTGGCCAGCAGCATGTCGATGCCTTCGTCGAGGCCGGCCGCCTGCGATGTGCCCGAGTCGTAGTACCAACGCCAGTAGTCAGAGCCCTGGTTGCAGCCCATCATGTTGGGGGCGTAGTGGTAGTAGGGAGGGCCGTAGTAGTACCAGGGGTAGTACGAGCGGTCGCACCAGTCGATCTGCGACCAGTCCGCGTAGATGCTCGAGTAGTCGTCTTTCACGTAGCTCAGCGGGGTGTATTCCTCGGAATCCCCCACGAACGTGACCATTCCAATCCGATCGTTCGGGAAGTCGGCAGCATAGATGGCGTCGAGGAACGCCAGGTCGGCGTCGCGCGCTTCATCGATCTCATCCATGAACGACCCCGTCACGTCTTGGACGATGACGATTTCCCGAAAGCGCATGGCGCCTGTGGCCGGCGAGGTGGCTTGGGCGCTCGAGTGCGAGGTGCCGTACATTCCCATCATCAAGGTGGAAAATGAGCCATTCACTGACTCGTCGTTCTTTTGCACCGTGACTTGTACGGAGTTCACATAGCTGGCCGCAGGATCGAAGTCCTGGGTCTCGAAGTCCCATCCGCCGAAGACGATGTCTTGCTCTGGATCCACATCCGCCATGGCGCCGACCAGCGTGTGTGCGTTCACAAACGCTTGTGCGATCTCTCGGGACTCTTCGACATCGGCGGTGAGCTTGAGGTTCACCAGCGCGGCGTGCGCAGCCGCATCGCTGATGGCTTGAGCACGTGCCTCGACGAGGTGCACATATGCAGAGTCGACCGCGACCGCGCCCATTCCCAGGATGCCGGTCGACGACAGCCCAACGAGGATCGCGTAGTTTCCCCGCCGACGGTGTCGTCGACTCGGGCGTCGGGTTCGATCTGGTTCAGTCAAGCGAGCCTCCCTTGACGAGGTGCCGAGCAATCTCGGGATTGGAACTGTCGGGGAACAGAAACAATCGACACACCGCACTTAGAATAGATCGGACGAATGGTCGTGAAAAGATTTGTCTTCGCTCGCGGGCTGCATTTTTGGTGCAGCACGGAGGAACCACGCCACCACAATGGCCCCCAGTAGGGTGTACCCGAGTTGTTGGAGTCGAACGAGAATCGAGATGGCGATTGCATCCGCTTGAGGGACCTGTGCTGCGGTGGAGAGGAGCGTGGCGAACATCGCATCCCAGCCAAGCTGCGAGCCGGGAAACGCGAACAACACAACGGCTCCGGCAGTGGTGGTGGTGTAGGTGAACACCAGTCCAAACCACTCCACGGAGCACTCGAAGCCGAGAATCGCGACTGCGATCCCGAGGGTGACGGTGAGATGTCCCGCAGTCGACCAGGCTGCGGCAACCAGTAGTTTCTTTCGCCCATCATGGAGCACGTCGTGCGCCGCTGTGGCCAAGGAGATCACGGCATCTCGAATCCGATGTACGATTCGGCCGGCGGCGCGTTTGCTGTCGAACCGCTCGGCGAGCCTTCGAGAGAGCAGGATCCAGAGGTCGGGACGCAGGGTGAGCGCAAGCAGGGCCAGCCCGCCCAGGCCGATCGCGGCAGCAGCGAGTCCGACCGCTTCTGCTGTGCCGGGTGGAAGCTGGAGCGGCGCGATGATCCAGAACAACGCCCCCAGCAGGGCAGCAGTGCCCAGGCCGATCAGGCGTGCGGTCACACCCGAGGTGAGTGCCTCCGCGAGCCCCACTTTGTAGCGACGGCTCGCAAACCAAGCTGCGCCCAGCTCTCCCATGGGCCCCGGGAGGGCGTAGTTGAGGAGCAGGCCGGCCAGAATCACCGCGGTGAGGCCGAGCACCGGCGGACGTCGATCCGGTGGTAGCAGTGCCCGCCAGCGGAGGCTCATGAACACGAAAGCAAAGCTCATGATCGCGGTAGCGGCGAGGATGTAGCCGAGTTGGGCGCGCTTGAGAATGTCGAGGGCATGCTGCGCACCAAATTCGCTGCGGGCAACGGCCAGAACGGCGAGTGCAAGTGCCGCAGCGAACACCAGGATCCACACCACACCCGACCGGAGTGCGGCCTTGGCGGTGGCTTCGTCGAACGTCGGTGGCTGGGGCGCCGACGACTCGGGTGGGGCAGGAGACATCAGCGGGGTCGGGGCCAGGAGGCGAGTCGGAGAGCGCCTGTAACGGGCTACCTCTCCGCGCGGTGGGTCAAAACACCCTCGCGCTCTGTCTCCATAAGCCCCCACGATGGCGGGATATCGGGCGAGTCCGGTACTCTGCGACTCCACGCGTCGACAGGGCTGCTGCTCCAACCGACGCTCGCTCCTCGTGTGTCAGCGCACGCGATCCATCAGATCGAACTTGTTGAGCTTGTAGCGAAGGCGATTTCGCTCGAGACCTGTGACCGTGCACATCGCCCGCAGGTCACCTCCGGTTTGTTCGATTGCCCTGGTGAGCATGGTCTTTTCCACCCACTCCAGGTGCTGGGCAAGATCAAATCCTTCGGCAAGCGCGGGAAGTGCCTCCTTCGTGGGGGCCGGGGAGCGGACGGGCATGTCGAATGCGTGCTGGCCCAGGACTACTGCCCGCTCGGCAAGATTGCGCAGCTCTCGAATGTTGCCGGGCCAGGCATGTCCCTGGAGGCGACGAAGCTGGCGCTCGCTCGGTCGTGGGGCGGGCTGTCCGAACACTCTTGCGTGGTGGTTCAAAAAGTGCTGAAGGAGCGGAGCGATGTCGCCTGGACGTTCTCGGAGCGGCTGCATGGGCAGTACCAGCACCGCGAGTCGAAAATAGAGCTCCGCGGACATTTCGCCGGCTGCGGCGCGTTCACCGATGTTGGAACTCGCAGTGGCGATGATGCGCGGCGGCTCTCCGATGTCGACCTGGTAGAGGTGCCGAAGCAGCAGCTCGTGCGCTTCCGAAGACCAGTCGTCGATGTTTGCGAGAAGGAGTGTGCCCGCCTGGTTGCGCTGTTCGATGGGGAGCTCTCGGCCCGGTTGAACGAGGTACAGGTTGCGTTCGGCATCGGGGCCATTTTCGTGCAACCAGCGGGCGAGATGGCGCCGTCCAGTGCCTGTCTCCCCGGTGACCAAGACGGTGCTGCGAACGCTCGCCAGACGGGTGGCGGAGGTCCGTACCTGTTCCATCGAGACCGACTCACCCACCAAGGCGAGTCCACGGGCAGGAGACTGCCGGAAGTCCTTGACTCGCTGACGCAGTTGGTCTGCCGTGACAGGTTTGGTCATGAAATCAACGGCCCCGAGCCGCATCGCTTCCACTGCAGCATCGACCGATCCGAATGCGGTCATCACGATGGCGTCGACGGACGGGGAGCAGGCGCGAGCCGCACGGACCACCGCGAGGCCGTCTACGGGCTCCATCCGCAGGTCGGTCAAGACCAGCTCGAACGAGTCTTTCTGCAGCGCTTCGATGGCACGCCTGCCGTCATGGCACACGTCGACCTCATGGCCGTCGCGGCGCAAGAGCATCGCGGCTGCGACCGCTGCGGTCTGGTTGTCATCGACCACCAGGATCCGAAGTGGGGGCTCGTTGGTTGCAGTCATGCTCGGGACCCCTTCTCGATGGCGGAGGGGGCACTGACCGCTTCCATCGGCAGCTCGGCCACGAACCGTGCTCCACCCAGGGGCGACGTTTCGTACCGAATGCTCCCACCATGTGCATCGAAGACCTGCTTGCACAGGGCGAGGCCGAGGCCGATTCCGCCGCTCTTGGATGAGTAGTAGGGCTGGAAGATGCGCGCGATCTCAGAATCGGACACCCCCGGCCCGTCGTCATCGACCAGCATTCGAACGAGGTTCCCGTGTCGAGTCAAAGACGCGGTGACTTGACCAGGCGGGTTTTGGCCAGCGAACTCGATCGCGTTGTGCAGCAAGTTTTCGAACGCTCGACGGACCAGGGACCCGTCGACTCGGGCTTCAAGAGCGCCCGGTGCCTGGACCAGCAGGGCCACCTTACGCCGGCGGGCTTCGGGCTCCGCCATGGTGGCCGCACGGTGCACAATGGCCACCAGATCGGATGCGGCCGGGGCGATGCGCAGCGGGCCACTTGACCGAAGGACCCGCTGGACCACGCCCTCGAGTGTGCGAATCTCCTGCTCCATGGTGGTCAACAGGTTGTCGCGTGTGGCGGGGTCGGGCTCGGTCCGCGCCAATGTGGTGAGCAGCTCCAAGCTCTGCAGGGGGTTGCGGATCTCGTGCGCCACCATGCTGCTGATTTCGTTGACGACTTCCATCCGGCCACGAATCTCGTCTTCTCGAGCTTCTACAGACGAGGCGAGGGCATTGACTGCTCGTGCGAGCTCGGCAATCTCCTCGGGACCGCGTACCGCCACGCGTACTTCGCGCTCGCCGCGAGCAATCTGTCCTGCAGCCATACTGATCTTCTGAATGGGAGCCAGCAGCCATCGAATCCCGAGGATGACAATCAGCGCGACCACCGCCCCGAGGAAGATCAGCTTGTTGGTGGCGTGGCTTCGAGAGCGGGCGAGCGGCGCCCAGGTATCGTTTTGGGCCAGGACAACGAGAAAGCGGGGCGTGTGCTCATCGAGCGTGGGCAGGCATGAAGCTCGCAGCGCAGCGGCATCGGTCATGAACGCGATCGTCTCGCCGAGTCCGGCCTTGTCTGCGACCGACGGTCGTGCGCACAACTCACGAATGCGAGCACCCACATCCACCGTGGGCCTGGCCTTGGTCGGAACGCTGTACAGGATGGTGCCATCGACGTCTGCCAGCCAGATGGCGTCGACGCTGGATGTGGTCTGAAACTCCGCGAGCGCCTGCTGCTCCGCCAGGGAGCCCGCGGGGTGTTGCTGAACTTCGGACTGTGCCAGCCGAACCAGGGTGTGCATGTGGTGTGCTTCGTTGGTGAGCTCTCGCTGCGCCGACTCGGTCAACAGCGGCAACCATGCGAGTGCCACCGCTGAGGCGGTGATCGCGCCGGCCGCGAGGGAGATCAGTGAGCTCACCGAGCCCTGGGGAAAGCGGAGGGCCACGTTGGCCTACTGCACCGTGATTTGCTGCACGGCCTCGGCTTGTCCGGACTCTTGATCGGTCGAGGTCTCGGTCACGCGCTGGCGCATCTCGATCGCTTCCGTTCCGGTGAGGGCATAGGCGCTGTCTGCGACCGATGGCCGAGTGAGGTCGGCTTGCGCATTGAAGGCCTGGTTGGTGGCCCGGCCCAGGTCATACTGCAGCTGACTCGAGTGTCGGAGGCAACCGGTGGTGGTGCTAGCGACCAGAAGGAGTGCTGGCAGGAGGAAACGAGGCATCTATGGCTCCGCGTTTGGGGTGGGGGTCAGGGGGTCGGAGGGGTGTGGCGGGATATCGGCGGGGG